>JABJCS010000080.1 GCA_018665505.1 Alphaproteobacteria bacterium | reverse complement strand
TCACCGACGCCATCGACGAGGCCTCGCGCGTCTTCCGCCCCCTCGTCTCCTAGTCCTCCCTCCGCGTCAGCTTAAATCATCCTCTAACGGGGCAATCGCTCCGAGAAATCCAATGGAGGAAAAAGAACGTGGCAAAAAGCGAAGCATACGAAAAAGGACAACAAGTCCGGCGTGAAATGATGGGCGATGCGATGGTCGAGAAGCTCGCGACTACCGTCTATGCCGACCCGGTCATGGAAAAGTTCGGAGATTACGCGACGGAAGCTGTCTTCGGTCTTTTGTGGGGCCGCGAAGGGCTCGACCGAAAGACCCGCGCCCTGATCTGCGTGATCTCCGACACATGCCTGCATTGTTGGCCAGAATTAGAGCTGCATATCCGGTTCGCTCGGAAAATGGGCTGGACCGAGGACGAGATCACCGAAGCATTGCTGCATGTCGGCGGCTATATTGGCGTGCCGACGATACGCGAAGCAATGATCATTGCCGGTAAGGTGTTCAAGGAGCTAAAAGCGGAAGAAGGCTAGCGGGCGCTCCTCCCTTCGACAGGCTCAGGGTGAGGTTTCTAATTGGGATATAACCATTGAAAACCTCATGCTGAGCACGTCGAAACATCAGCAAACAATCCATACTTCTATCCTAAGAACCAATCCAATATCTTTGGATTCTCGTCGCGGGGATAGGTGTGGGAAAGGTCAGCGATCTCACGGTAGACGATTTCGGCACCGCGCTCTTGCAGCACCTGATGGGCGACACGCGCGACGTCGATGTCGAACATCCAATCCTGCACCCCGTGGGTCAGGTAAATGGGGCGGCCATCGATATTCGCCGGGCCCAGAATTTCCAACATCATGACATGGAAACTCGCCGATATCGGTGCCAAATGCGTAAATGGTGAGGATGCCTTCAAGCCGCTCATATAGGTGAAGGTTCCGCCGTCACTCATGCCGGTCATCAACAGACGCTCGCCGTCTACGTTCCAGCGCTGACGGGTTGCGTCCAGAATCGTTTCGATATTCTCGTCGTCGACTTCCGGCTGCATCAGTGACCAAGTATCGCCCCGCGCCGTTGGACTGATCACAATGAACCCTCGGCTGCGTGCTTCCTTCAGCCAAGTCCACAGGAACGCCCGTCCGTGCCCGCTGCCCCCATGCAGCGCCACAACGACGGGATACGCGACCTCGTGGTCGTAATACTCCGGGATGTAGATCGAGCAGCCGCCCTTTTCGTCACGCTCGTTCTTAAAATGCAATACCCCGGTATCTTCGCGAGGAACCGCGCCTGAAATGCGCGCCAGTAACCTGGCATCTTCTTGTCTGTGTTCTTCCAGAAAGAACCCACTCACCGACGGGAAAAGCGGTGCCGCTGGGTACAGCGTCTCAACCGCGTAGGGTGTGTACCGCAACGCCCGGTAAGCCATGAAGATCCCATCGGGATCGTCCGGCGTATCGACGAATGCAGTAATCGCCTTTTGCGTCAGCTCAAAACTCGTATCGACCGATTGACGGATAGCCTCCGTTCCACTCGGCCATTCGCTCTCTGTGGTCCCTCGACGGGCTTCCTCCAAAGGAGCCTTGTGGACCGAGACCTTTTCCTTCAATTGGTCGATCAAAACCGGATGGAGATGCCGTTGCACCCCCATCAGTGAATTAAGCGCCGCCAATAAAGGCTCTATCCGCGTTTCAATCTCTGTCGTCATGGCCCGAGACCCTATGGTACCAAGTCCATAATTTCTTCCAACTCGGCGATGCGTTCGTTCTGTGGCTGGTCCGGATCGACCCGCAATGAGAGCGAGGTAATCCCGCAAGCCTCATACGCCTTGAAGCGCTCCTTCACCATCTCCGGCGTACCGAATGCGCCGAATTGCGTCACCATCTCGTCGGGCACGCGAGCCGCCGCTTCGTCGCGCTTACCCTCAATCCACAGTTTTTGGATTGCCAAAGCGTCATCCGTGAACCCCGCCCGCTTAAAGGCGTCATTATAGAAATTGGTTTGCGCCGACCCCATCGCGCCCATTTGAAAGGCGACGCCGGGACGGCGGGCATCGATTATCTCTTCCACGTTCTCACCGACAGATACCTGACAGCCGGCATGTAGTTCGACATTTGCCATCGAACGTCCGGCCTTGGCCGCGCCGTCGCGGATATAAGCGAGATGCGCGTCCGCATGGTCCGGCGAGAACGAGGTGCCGAGCCATCCATCCGCACCGGCCCCCGTGAACTCCAATGATTTCGGGGCCAACGTCGCAAGGAAGATCGGGATGTCCGCCGGCGGATGGTTGAGGCGGATCGCCTTCCCTTCTCCACCGGGCCGCGGCAAGGTGTGATACTTTCCGTCAAACGACAGTTTCTCACCCCGAAAGGCCATGCGCAAAATCTCGACCGTTTCTTTTAAGCGACTCAAGGGCGCTCGATATGGCACGCCGTGCAATCCCTCCACGACCTGCGGGCCGCTGACACCCAGGCCCAGGATAAACCGTCCATCGGAGATATCGTGCATCGAGAGCGCTGTCATAGCAGTCATCGACGGAACCCGGGCGCTGATCTGCATGATCCCGGTGCCAAGACGAATCTTTTCCGTCTGTCCGGCAAGATACGCCAAGCACGTCACCGCATCATGTCCCCATGCCTCCGCCGACCAAACCGTGTTAACGCCTAACTGTTCCGCTTTCTGAACAAATTTGGTCAATTCCTTGATGCCGGTGCGGCCATATGCACCGAGGGAAACAGATGTTTTCATGGGATTGCTCCTTCGTGCATTCCGTCTTGATTTGTCGAAGGATATAGGCCGAATTCCAAGCATGGGGAATTGAATTCACGACACCGCAAACGACATTCTTCCCCATGGAATGGACAGGCATGAGAATCGGCGAAGCACTGCAATACTCGGCTGACAAATGGCCGGAGAGCGACTTCGTCGTCGGCATGGGTGAGCGCATTACCTATGCGGAATTCAACGGGAGGGTCGATCGCTTGGCGACCGGCCTGATGGGCCTTGGCATAGTGCGTGGCGATCATGTCGCCTGTTGGCTCACCAACGGCCCCGATTGGATTATGACGTGGCTCGCATGTTGCCGTCTCGGCGCGACAGTCGTCTCAATCAATACGCGGTACAAGACCCAGGAAGTCGAATTCATTCTGCGGCAGTCGGACGCCAAACTCTTGGTGGCAATGCCGAGCTATTGGGAAATTGACTATCTCTCGATGATTTCCGAAATGGTGCCGGGCTACGAGACTTCGACGCCCGGCAGTCTCGAATGCGACAGTCTTCCGGAACTCCGGGGCGTCCTCCTGTGGCAAGATGAATCCCATCCGGGCACAATTTCGCTACATACCCTGCAAGCGAACGATGCCGATCGCGCGGCACTCGATGCGGCGGCGGCAACATTGGAGACAGAAGACCCGGTCGTCATCATATACACCTCCGGCACCACCGGCGTGCCTAAGGGTGCCATGCATTGCCATCGCGTCCTGTTGGAGGGCCGCGACATCGCCAAGGCTCTGCATATGGAGGCGGGCGATAACGTGCTCTGCCATTTGCCGCTCTATCACGTCGCGGGCAGCGTCGCGACAGTGATGCCCGCCATGCAACATGGCGCGACCATCGTCACTATGGAACAATGGGAGCCCACCGCCGCCATCGATCTGATCGAGCGCGAACGCGTCAATATTATGGGCGGCATCCCAACCCATTTCATCGACATGCTTGGTGTGCCTGGTGTCGAGCAACGTGACACTCATTGCTTGAAATCGGCCTGGATTGGCGGCGCGCCGGTCACGCCGAAATTGGCACGAGCCGCAAAAGACATTCTTAAGTTCGATGCTCTGCAGGCAGTTTATGGTCTGACAGAGACGATGGGCGGCACGACACTAAGCGAGTTCGAAGCCCCCATCGAAGTAACCTGCGAGAACAAAGGCAAGCCGATCGGCAGCTTCGAGGTAAAGGTCGTCCGAAACGAATCCGGAGAGTCCGCCGACATCGATGAAGACGGTGAAATCTGGGTGCGCGGCTATACCGTCATGCTGGGTTACTACAAAAACGAAGAAGCGACCCGCGAGGCCATAACACCCGAAGGATGGTTCCGAACAGGCGATCTCGGTCATTACGACAAAGACGGTTATTTAAAAATCACAGGACGCGCGAAGGAGATGTTCATAGTTGGCGGCAGCAACGCCTATCCAGCGGAGATTGAGCGTTACCTGGAAACCCACCGAAAGGTCGGCCAAGCAGTCGTCTGCGGAGCTCCGCACGAGCGGTTAGGCGAGGTTTGTTTCGCCTTCGTCATGCCCAAAGCAGGAGAACAGCTCACCGAGGGTGAAATCGTCGAATATTGCCGCGGTCAAATCGCCGACTATAAGGTCCCCCGCCATGTCGACGTCGTCGAGGATTTTCCTCGTACGACCACTAATAAAATCCAACGATTCATCCTGCAAAAAGAAATCGCGGATCGGTTCTCCGGATGATCTACCAGCATCGAATCGTCATCGCCCGGAGCGGCAAGCTAGAAAAACGCCACGTCGAATTTCAGGCGCATACCATGAACGCTCTGGACGAAGCGGGCTCAGTTCTCATCGGCGCGTGGGAGGTCTATATCGGCAATGAGGCCGGCAGTGCCGTCTGGCAGCTGCGCCAATTCGAGAGCATGGCCGCCTGGGAAATCCACCAAGATAAGGTACGCGCGGATGCGGCCCTTTCCGCCGCGCGACAGCAGAACCTTTATCCGCATTTGGACGAGATCAATACATCGATTCTACGGCTCGCTGACGTGTCGCCGCCCCTGGCGACTGAGTGGCCCGCCATCGACGACGTTCGGGGACAAGCGCGTGGTTACATCGAACAGCGTACGATACGGTTTCGCGTCGGTGGCTCTTTAGAGCATCACGCATTCTACCGCGAGAATGTCATGCCGGCGCTGGATAGAGACGGCGCACGTTTAATTGGATTGTTCGACACGATCATCGGCGACGGCACGACCAACGGTAAATCCATGCAAAGCGTGGAATTGCGCCATTTTCCCGACCTTACCGCATGGCAGGTTTGGCGCGAGGCGCAAGACGACGATCCCGCGCTTTCCAAACTCATCAAGCAGAACTGGATGCCCTATGTTTTGGAGATGCACAGCGTCCTGATGCGGCCGCTCGACTACAGCCGCATTCGGTGACAGAAACGCCTGCCTAGTACTGGATACGTGTCGTCGCCGCGCCGTCGACCACCAGGTTCACACCGCTGATATAACTGGCAGCAGGGCTGGCAAGGAACACCGCGCCGTTGGCGACTTCTTCCGGGGTGCAGAAACGGCCCATGGGATTGCGCTTGATCGCCATCGCGAAGCGATCGGGGTCTTCAGTTTTGTTGCGCTCCCACACCCCGCCTTCGAAATAGACCGCGCCTGGCGACACTGAATTCGCGCGAATACCTTTGGCTGCGAAATTGGTACTGATCCCGGACATGTAACTGATCAGCGCTGCCTTCACACCGCTATAGGCGCGCACACCACCTGACACATTCACCGCCGCCGTGCTGGAGATCGAGACGATCGATCCGCACTCTGATTGCTCAAGGTAGGGCATCGCACTTTCAACGGCCCGCACGGTGCCTAGAATGTCGACATCGAGACCGCGTTGCCACGCCTCTTCATCCGCGCCCGCGACCAAAGAACTCGCGTTCGCGACCAGAATATCGACCCCGCCCAAGGTCTCGGCGGTTGCTTTCATCCAAGCGCGGAATGCGCCATCGTCGGTGACATCCGCCGTCCCCCCGATAACATGGGTATCGCCCCCAGAAAGAGCATTCACCGCATCCGTCACGTCTGCTTCATTTCGAGCACAAAATCCGACGTGGCAGCCCTCCGAGACAAGTAGATCGACAATACGCCGTCCGATGCCTTTCGAGCCGCCGGTCACGATGGCTCGTTTACCGCTGAGACCTAGGTCCATGGTATTTCTCCACTATCCGATTTTCTTGATTACGCGGTTTAGCGCGGCAGATCGGTGGTGCCCATCAGGTATTCGTCGATGGAGCGCGCGCATTGACGACCTTCGCGGATCGCCCATACGACCAGCGATTGGCCGCGCCGCATATCACCGGCGGCAAAGACCTTATCGACCGATGTGCGGTACTCTTCCGTGTTCGCGTCGACATTGCCACGCGGGTCGAGTTTCAGACCGAGCGTCTCGACCATGCCTTCCTGAACCGGATGCACGAACCCCATGGCGAGAAGCACCAGATCGGCTTTCAATTCGAACTCAGAGCCGTCGACTTCCTGCATCTCCATGCGGCCGTCCTCGCCTGTCGCCCACTCGAGACGAATACCGTTCAGTGCCGTCACTTTACTATTGGTCCCGGAGAACGTCTTTGTGCCCACGGACCAATCGCGCTCACAGCCTTCTTCGTGGGAACTGGAAGTGCGCAGCTTCATCGGCCAATCGGGCCAGGTCAGCGCCTTGTTTTCGCGCTCGGGCGGTTGCGGCAGTAATTCCAACTGGGTAACGGATTTGGCGCCGTGACGGATCGAAGTGCCAACACAATCCGAGCCCGTATCACCGCCACCGATGACGACGACATGCTTGTCCGTCGCCATGATCGACACATCGTCCGGCACGTCCACGCCCGCATTCCGGTCGTTTTGCTGGGAGAGAAATTCCATCGCAAAGTGGACACCATCGAACTCACGACCCGGCACCGGTAAATCACGGGGCTTCTCGGCGCCACCACACAGAGCAACCGCGTCGAAATCAGTCATCAGCGTTTCAATTTCGACATTCACACCGACATGACTGTTGGAACGGAACTCGACCCCTTCGGTCTGCATCTGCGCCATCCGCCGGTCGATCAGGTGCTTCTCCATCTTAAAGTCGGGAATACCGATCCGCATAAGTCCGCCGATCCGCTCGCTCTTCTCGAAGACGACGACTTTATGACCCGCTCGTGCAAGCTGTTGCGCGCAGGCGAGGCCGGCAGGGCCGGAGCCGATAACGGCAACGCGCTTATCCGTGTGGCGTGCGGGCGGCAGTGGCCTAATCCAACCTTCTTCCCAACCGCGATCGACAATCGAGCATTCAATAGTTTTAATCGTCACCGGCGCATCGTCGATGTTCAATGTGCAGGCCGCCTCGCACGGAGCGGGGCAAATGCGGCCCGTGAATTCCGGGAAATTATTGGTGGAGTGGAGCGTATCCAGGGCTTCCCGCCATTTGTTGCGATAGACCAGATCGTTCCATTCCGGAATAATATTGTTCACCGGGCAGCCCTGATGACAATACGGAATGCCGCAATCCATGCAGCGCGCACCTTGTTCGGAAGCTTTTTCCGAAGATAACGGAATCACGAATTCCTTGTAGTGATTGACGCGCTCCTCGACCGGGGCATAGCGCCGGTCGTCTCGCTCAATCTCGAGAAATCCAGTCGGGTTACCCATGATTTATTCTCCGCCCGCAGCAGCCGCGCTGCGCTCTTCCAATTCGGCCTTGGCCTGCATTTCATGCAACGCCCGTCGGTATTCGACCGGCATGACCTTCACGAATTTCGGAAGATAGTTGTCCCAATCATCGAGAATGGTGCGCGCCCGGTCACTGCCGGTATAGTGCTGGTGATTCTCGATAAGTTCCCTCAAGCGCCGTTCGTCATAACGCGTCATATCGGACGACGGGTCGATGCCAT
>JABJCS010000641.1 GCA_018665505.1 Alphaproteobacteria bacterium | reverse complement strand
CTCGACATATTTAGCCGATCCCCACAGCCCCCATTCCTCTACGTTGAACAGCATGATGCGGAGACCGCGGCGAAACCGGTCGCGGCGGTTTGCCAGCATATGTGCCACGTGAAGCACGGTCGCCAAGCCCGTGGCGTTGTCCATGGCGCTTTCACCCAAGGGGTGACCATCGATATGTGCGCTTAGTACAATCCACTCATCGATCTCTCCCGGAATTTCCAGCACCAGGTTCTCCGCCACGCCGCCAGGAGATTCGGATGCGGATTTCAGGCGTACGCGTGGATATCCGTTGGACGTAGGGGCCAATTGCGCGGCTCCTTCGGTGGTGATGGCGAACGCGGGAATGTCTTCCGGCTGATTGCGCCCGGAGGAGCCGGATAACAGGCCCTTTCCATGTAAATGATTGGCGATCAGAAATCCCACGGCTCCGGCGGCGCGGGCTGCGGCGTACTTGTAGCTCCGGTGCAAGGTGTTCTCGGTGAACATGTACTCGTGGCGTACTAACGGGATGCGGCCTGCCAACTCTTCGGCTCGAGTTTCGAATTCCGCTAACTCGCCCCGCCCCATGTCAACGACATCGGCCTCGAGCCCGCCCGGCGGTGTTGATGGCGACCAGACGAGCGACAGGCATTCCAATTCGAGCGGGCTGGGTGTCAGTCGGGTGAGAGCGTGGGATTGGCGCGACCAGCCGTCATAGGCGGTCGGGATAACGTCAGGCGGCCGCCCGAACAAAGTCTCGATCCGTTGCTTGAGATGACGGACGGCCTGCTTTTCGCTTTCCGTGCCGGAAAAGCGCCCGCCAGTATCGCAAATCGCCTCGAATTCAGCCATCAATGGTGCGGTATCGTCGAGAGCGTCGAGAATATCTTGCAACAAATCAGTCATCTCCGTCGGCTCCTACTTGATATCCGTAATCCCGAGCCGCCCCTTCAGGGGTGATCAAACCCAATTCCAAATCCCGGGCAATCAAGGCGCGCGGGCGGTCCGCTGGATCACCGATACCGCCGCCGCCCGCCTGTACCAGCGTAATTTCGTCGCCGGGCGAGAGAACTTGCGAGCCCTTCGGGTGAACGGTCATGCCGTTGACTTGGTGCTGGCGAAGACCGCCGTCCCCGCCGCCAAGGTATCCGGGCGGCGCGAATTCCGTCCGATTGGCCATGGAAAACACCGTCATCGGATTACCGGTGTCGTTCCGCAACGTCATTTCCTGTCCGATCCCGCCGCGCGACGCGCCCGGCCCGCCGCTGTCCGGTCGCAACCTCTTGTTGATCACGGTCATGCCGGTAATGGTCTCCCATACTTCGACCGGTACAGCCGCCATATTGGACGAGCCCGGCAGGCAATCCCGCCCGTCTTGACCTTCCAACGCACCGAACCCGCCGGAGACGAAACAGATGGTCGAGACCGGACGACCGTCCGGGTGGGTCGCTTGAATGGTGATCAGGTCCATCATCCCGTTATCCGCCTGGATTTTCTGGGGTGCGGCCTCGGCGAGTGCTCCGAAGATTAGACCCGGCACGAAATGACCGATGGCGTGGCGTCCGCCCGTGGGAAACGGCGGTTGTGCGTTCAACAGACACCCTTCCGGCGCGCTGACGCTGACGGGTCGCGTGGCCCCCTCGTTATTGGGCAGGGTTGGGATAGTGATGCATTTGATCGAGTAGAGCGACATCGCGTTGGTGTAACAGAACGGCACGTTGATGCCGCGCCGCACGCAGCCACCCGTGCCGTCAAAATTGATTGAGACGGCGTCGTCGGTGACTTCAATCTGGCACGCGAGCGGGATCGGCTCGTCGATGGCCTCGATGAGAATGCGATTCTCGTAGATGCCGTTTTTGATCTCGCCGATCTTATCGCGCATCGCTTGTTCAGACTGCGTGCGGATCGCCAAGCTCAAGGGCGAGAGATTATCGATACCGTATTCGTCCATGAACTCCAGCAATTGGCGGCCGCCAACCTCGTTGCAGGTCACGTTCGCCATCAGATCGCCGACAGTCGCATCGGGCACCCGAACATTTGTGCGCACCAGATCGAGAATGAAGGGATCGACTGCACCCTCGCGGACGAGCTTGCAGACCGGCAAGCGTAGCCCTTCGTGGTAAATCTCGGTTGCCGCCGCGCCAAAGCCCATGCCGCCGATATCCGGTAGATGTGTAATCGACATGGTATAGCCGACAATCTCCGGTCCCCGGAACACGGGCCGCATTACGTTGATGTCGAAAAGATGGCCGGTTCCCATCCACGGATCGTTGGTGCAGACGACGTCGCCAGGCTGCAATGTCTCCGGCGGGAATTTCTCCAACATGTAGCGCAAGGTGCGGGGGGCGGTGCCGATAAACACGGGCACGGAATAACTGCCTTGCGCCATCAGGCGACCTTCCCGGTCCATCAACACCACGGTCAGGTCGTAGCTTTCGGAGACGATTGTGGAGAACGATGTGCGGACCAGGGTGGAGACGATCTCGTCGGCGATCGAGACTAGCCGGTCCCACAGGATACCGAGAGAGACAGCGTCATATTCATGCGTGCTCATATCCTAGTTCTCCAACTCGGCAATAACATTGAACGCGGCATCGACTGTGGCCCTGTAGCCTGACGTGATCAGACAAGTGGATTCGCGCTCCTCAATGATGGCGGGGCCGGTGATCCGCGTGCCCGGTGTCAGGCGGTAGCGGTCATAGACCGGCGTGTCTCGGTAACCGTCCGGCGCGAAATACACGGCGCGTGTTCCCTTTTGTGCGTCACCGCCCTCATTTTGCTCGATATCGTCGATGACGTACCCAGTCTCGAGGCCCGGATCGGGGCCGGTCGCTGAGACTTTCCAATTCATGATCTCGAGCGGCTCGTCGAGCGTCGCGAAGGTGTAGACTTCCGCGTAGCGGGTCTCGAACAGATTGCGCAGATTACCGAAAGCGACCGTGGGATCTCCCTCCGGGAGGGTGACTTGAATTTCGTGAGTTTGCCCGAAATACCGGATGTCAATTTGCCGCGCGATACGAATATCCGCTTCGCTGACACCGGCCTCCTTCAAAAACGCCGAGGCTTCCACGACCAACGGCTCGAACATGCCGGCGAAGGTCCCGCCATCGATATCGTCCGCGACGACACGGCGCGACCGGGCGAGCTCGAACGCCAACGGACTCGCCAACAATCCGAGCGCCGAATAGACACCTGCTCCGATGGGGAAGACGACCCGAGGGATTTTGAGTTTCTCCGCGACCGGCATGGCATGCAACGGACCGGAGCCGCCGAAGGCAACCATACTGGCACCTCGGTAATCGAAACCGCGTTCGGTGGCGTGGATACGAAAGGCTCGCGCGATGTCCTCACTGGCTGTGTCGTGTATGCCCCAGGCCGCGCGTTCGACAGAAAGGTTGAGCGGCTGAGCCATGGTCTTCTCTATCGCGGTCTTGGCGGCGTCCCGGTCGAGTGACATCTCGCCGCCGAGAAAGAAATCGGAATCGAGATAGCCCAACACCAGATTAGCATCGCTGAGGGCTGCGTTCTCACCGCCTTGTTTGTAGCACGCGGGCCCTGGAACCGCACCGGCGCTGCGGGGGCCGACCTTCAATAATCCCCGGTCGTCGACGGCGGCGATCGATCCGCCGCCGGAGCCGATCTCGATCATGTCGAGCACCGGGATGCGCAATGGTAATCCGCTGCCGCGCCGGAATTCATGCACCCGGGCGACTTCCATCTGTTCCGTCTTCAGCGGCGCGAAGCCGCGCACCAATGCCCCCTTCGCTGTAGTCCCGCCAAGGTCGAAGGAGAGAATGTCCGGCAGGTCCAAGGCACGGCCTTGTACCGCCGCCATCAGCATTCCGGCGGCTGGACCTGACTCCAACAGCCGCACGGGAAACCGCCGCGCGGTCTCGGGCGCCAACATGCCACCGCTTGAGGTCATGATGTAGAGTCGACCGCCAAACCCCAGTCCGCCAAGCCCGCTTTCCAACCGTGCTAAATACCGGTCGGCCATTGGACGGGCATAGGCGTTGATGGCCGTCGTCGTCCATCGCTCATATTCCCGCATGTTTGGATAGACTTCCGCCGAGGTCGAGACGTAGAGGTCGGGGAAATCTTCCCGCGCGATCTCTGCCACCGCGCGTTCGTGTGTTGGGTCGATATAACTGTGCAGGAAACAGATCGCGAGCGCCTCAATGCGATGGTCTTCCACCAATTCCCGGATTGCAGTACGTGCTCCGTCTAGATCGACCGCCGTCTCGATCCGGCCGTCATAATGGAGGCGTTCGCGAACGCCGCGACGGAGGGGCCGTGGAACGATGGGGTCGGGATAGCGGATGCGCAGGTCGAACAGGTCGTAGCGTTGCTCAAGGCCGGTGTCCATGATGTCGCCGAAACCGTCGGTCACCAACATGCCGGTCAAAGCACCCCGCCGTTCGATTACCGCGTTGGTGACCAGGGTCGTGCCGTGGGCGATGGTTGTGACACCCTCGATGGCGACATTGTTCGCTGAGAGGATCGCGCCGACACCCTCGATGACGGCGGCGGATGGGTCTGCCGGTGTCGTGAGCTGCTTGTGAATCGCGAGTTTTCGCCCCGCTCCGTCGAGCAATGCGAAATCGGTAAGGGTTCCCCCGATATCGACCCCAATTCGCCAGCTCATTCGTCGCCTCCTCGGACAGTCACTCTATCCAGTTGACTTCATCATGGGACCGGTCAAGTTTCCAGGCTGGACACCCAGCGAAGAGTGACACGAATGACAGCTCTCTACCGCCACGAACACCTTATAGAGTCCACTGCGCAATTATTCGCTGCGGCGGGTCTCGACAGGCCCATTGCGCAAACCGTGGCCGAGATTCTCGTCGAAGCGGAGTTGCTCGGCTACGACACGCGCGGCCTGCAATTCATTCCCGTCTATATCAAGAACATCGAAAATGGGGAGACCAAGCGGCAAGATAAACCAGGCATTCTTCGGGACGGCGGAAATACGCTACTACTCGATGCGCTGGGCTTACCCGGGCAATGGGCGACGGTACAGGCGCTGGAAATGGCGCAGGCACGGCTTGCCGAACAAGGTGTTGTTACGGTTGTCGTCCGGAATTGCGCCAATATTTCCTGCCTCGCGACCTATGCAAAACGCGCGGCGGATTTCGGCTCTCTCGCCATCATTACGACTTCATCACCGACCCACGGTGTCGTCGCACCTCCTGGAGGTAAACAGGGCCGCGTCTCCACCAATCCGATGGCCATCGGTATTCCAACTGAAGCGCACCCGATCTTGATCGATACCAGCACCGCCAGCGTGTCGAACCGGCAAATCGAGCGGACGCGGCGTGCGGGCGCGCGACTGGCGCAACCGGTTCTCATGGGGCCCGACGGAAAACCAAGTGACGACCCGAACGCATTCTACGGCGATCCCAAGGGGGCGATCATGCCGGTGGGGGGAGTCGAACTCGGTCATAAGGGATTCGCCTTCTCGCTCATGGTTGAAGCGCTGACAACGTCGCTTGCCGGAGTTGGGCGCGCTGAGCAGGGCGACGGCAGCAATGTGTTCTTGCAGCTAATCGACCCAGCGGCCTTCCGCGGTGTTGAGGCATTTCGCGGTGAGACGTCGGCCCTCGGAGATTGGTGCCGGGACGCTCTGCCGATCGATTTGGCAAAGCCGGTCCGTATGCCGGGCGACCGCGCGCACCACTGTTGGCAGGACCGGATCGAGAACGGTGTGAGTTTGCATGCGGAGGTACCGGACCTCTTTGCGCCGGTATTCGCGCGCTATGGGATCGATGCGCCAAAGCCGATTTAGGTGCGCTGACAGTTCACCCTTAATCGGTGAATTCTTTCCAGCAGCTATCCTTGACCGAAATCTTGCCATTGTGGCCTTCGAAGACTTTCAGAACTTCTAATGCTTCCGCTTTATCAATGGGTATATCTCAGTCTTCTTGTTTCACGATCAATGCGTCTACCACTGTAACGCCGTCACCCTCCGGATGCACGAGGACGGGATTGAGGTCGATCTCTTGGATATCGTCGGCGAAATCGGCCGCGAAGCGGGAGAGGTTTACCATCAATTCAACAAGAGCGGCGACATCCGCCGCCGGTTCACCGCGCACGCCGTCCAGCAGTTTGCGGCCTTTCAATTTGTCGAGCAGCGCGTGGGCGTCATCGGCTGTCAGGGGAGCGGGTGCGAAGGCGACATCCTTCATGATCTCAACGAAGACGCCGCCCATGCCGACCATCAGCATCGGGCCGAATGACGGGTCGCGATTGATGCCGAGAATAACTTCTTGACCCTTATTCGCCATCGGTTGGACGAGGACGCCGCGGATATCGGCACCGGGGCTATACGCGCGGGCATTGGCAGTCAGGTATTCGAACGCCTTGCGGGCTTCCGTACCGCCTAGCAGGTTCAGCGCGACCGCACCCGCTTCCGTCTTGTGTAGGATATCCGGTGATTGCACCTTCAGCGCCACCTTGCCGCCGATGGCCTCCGCGATCTCTGCGGCTTCGTCTCCCGTCGTCGCCAATCGTTCACCCGCTTCCGGCACGCCGTAGGCGGCGAGCAACGGTTTTGCCTCATATTCGCAGAGCGTCTTGCCGCCGGCGGTGAGTTTAGCGCCGGTATCGGCGTCGGGTACATTTGCGGTCGAAATATTCGGGCGCTTGAGGAACCGTTCCCGCAGAGCCCTGTAGTCCGCCATCTCGACAAGGCTGCGGGCGCAGTTCCGCATATTGGTGAAGAGCGGTAGACCG
>JABJCS010000079.1 GCA_018665505.1 Alphaproteobacteria bacterium | reverse complement strand
CCTGAAGACCCATGGCGTCACGACGGATACTCCAATCTAAGAATCGGCGGGCCGCTAAGGGATAAGGGGTGCCGTCGACGATCGCCATGGCTTCGACATCCCACCCCACGCCGTCTCCCGGCACGATCACTTCGATCGGTTCTCCTTTCGCCTGCATTTTCGCTCCTCGATAGGCATAGGAAATTCCAATTGGATAATCGCCCCGCGCCACCAAGTCGCACGGCCTGTTCCCGGAGCGCATATAAGCGGCGATATTGCGATGTAACCCTTCCATATACCGCCATCCACCCGCATCACCCCACAGGGAAAACCATCCGGCGACCGCCATAAAGCCGGTCCGTGTCGCGCGTGGATCAAGGCCTATTATGCGATCCCGATAAGCGGGGTTCAATAAATCGCCCCAACGCAACGGTTTCTTCAATTTCTCCGCCGCCAACGCCTCTGGATTGACGCAGAGAGCACTCGCCCAGGCGCGCTGGCCGGTCCAGCGGGGCGGCGTCAATGGATCGCTGAATCGCCGGTCTAATTTCTCGAACCCTTTTGGCGTATAAGGTTGGAAAAATCCAGCAGCGGCCAGATCCGCGAGCGCCGAAGCCGGCATTCCCCAAACCACATCCGCTTTCGGCTGATCGTGCTCGATGCGTAACTGTCCAAGGATATTGTCCACCGAATCCCGCACCCACCGGATATCGATATCCGGATGGGCAGCGGTAAAGGCACGCCCAATCCCTTGCGCCTCTGTCTCGCCGACGGCGGTATAGACGGTAATTTGGGTCGCCGCCAAAACGTTCGTGGTCGCAACAAGGCCGATGAATAAAAACAGTATTCTTATCGCATTACGCATAACGGAAATTGCTATCACGACCCGACGACGCGAACCAGCATCCGGCTTTGCGACTGACGGCGAACAATGGTTAAACTTCGCCGTCAACGGGAGAGAGCGAATGGCCGAACTACCACCTAAAACAAGGGTCCTGATTATCGGCGGCGGCATCGTCGGGTGTAGTGTCGCCTATCATCTAACCAAGCTTGGCTGGTCGGATGTCGTGCTGCTGGAGCAGGGTCGCTTGAGCTGTGGCACTACGTGGCACGCGGCCGGATTGGTCGGCCAATTGCGTGCTACTCACAATCAAACCGAACTCGCGCGCTATACCCGAGACCTCTATATCGGCCTGGAAGAAGAGACCGGACAGGCAACCGGCTATCGCAGTACCGGCAGCATTTCGGTCGCCCGCACGCCGGAGCGCGAGGAAGAAATGAAACGCCAGGCCGGCATGGCGGGCGCCTTCGGCGTCGAGGTCGAACGCATCTCTCTCGACGATGCCAAAGCGCAAGCTCCATTGCTGCATACCGACGACCTGGTCGCCGCCTACTTGATCCCCTCCGACGGGATGACAAACCCGACCGATACCACGCAGGCGCTGGCGAAAGGGGCGCGAAACGGCGGCGCGAAAATTGTCGAAACCGTCCAAGTCTCTGAAATTCTGACCGAAAATGGCCGCGCGGTGGGCGCTCTCACCGACCAAGGGCGCATAGACGCGGAAGTCGTCGTCGTCTGCGCGGGAATGTGGACGCGGGAATTATGTGCACCGCTCGGCGTCGACGTGCCACTGCACGCGGCGGAACACTACTACATCGTCACCCGGCCGATGGAAGGCGTGGTGCGCAACCAGCCGGTGATCCGCGATATGGATGGCTACATCTACATTAAGGAGGAAGTCGGCGGCTTACTCCTCGGCGGATTCGAGCCGAACGCCAAGCCGTGGGGCATGGAGGGCATTCCGGATGGGTTCGAATTCCAGGCTCTGCCGGAGGATTGGGACCAGTTCGAGGTCTTCATGAATACTGGGTTGGAGCGCATCCCAGCTTTGGCTGAGGCTGAAATCCGCCAGCTTTTCGTCGGACCCGAGAGTTTTACCCCCGACAACCGCTATATCTTGGGCGAAGCGCCCGAATTACGAAAACTCTACATCGCCGCCGGTTTCAACTCCATCGGCATTCAATCCGCCGGGGGGGCGGGCAAGGCACTGGCCGAATGGATCGTCGAGGACGCGCCGACCATGGACTTGGCCGAACTCGATATTCGGCGCTTTCATCGCTTCGAACGTAATCGCGCTTATCTTTATGACCGCACCCAAGAGTCCTTGGGACTTCTCTACGCTATGCATTGGCCGTACCGGCAACCGGAAACAGCACGCGGCGCCCGCCGTAGCCCGTTTCACGACCGGCTCGACACCCACGGCGCTTGTTTCGGCGTCACCATGGGATGGGAGCGCCCCATGTGGTTCGCGGACAAAGGACAAGACAACACATACAGCTACGGCTGGGGCCGTACCCCTTGGTTCGATAACTGGGCGCGAGAACACAAGGCAACCCGCGAAGGCGTCGCGCTGTTCGATATGTCCTCTTTCGCGAAATTCCGGCTGGAAGGCCCGGATGCGGAGGCCGTGTTGCAGGATATCTGTACTTGCGACACGCGGATCGAGCCCGGACAGGTACGCTATACCCAATGGCTGAACGCCAAAGGCGGCATCGAAGCCGACCTGACGATTGCGCGATTGACCAGCGACGCCTTCCTAGTCGTTACCGGCGCCGCCGCTGCGTCGCGCGATTATGCATGGTTGAAACGGCATATTGGAGTGCGTCGCGCAGTCGCGACGGACGTAACTTCGGGAATATCTTCCCTTGGTCTAATGGG
>JABJCS010000640.1 GCA_018665505.1 Alphaproteobacteria bacterium | reverse complement strand
CAACCTCGTGGCCCAATTCTTTTTTATCAATTACTTAGATAGAATTATGACTCGGTTTCCTCAGCGTGATTTAGACGGACTGGTGCACTCTGAGACCGGTTTATTGACTGGCGGCGGCGGATGGCGCGGAACGTTGACCCTGGTCCGACACCGATGGAGTTGGTCGGTGAGAAGTTCATGATGATTTAGGATAAAGCGTTGGGTTGTATAGTGTCAAGCGCAGAAAAAATGCGGTATTTTATTTTTTTTGCGTTACTTTTTTGCCAACCCCCCGTCTAAACCCACTGGCGGCGACTGAGAAAGACAAACGAGGTTGAAGTTGCACAACCACGCTGATTTTGAATTGATCGCCGCTTGCCAACGCGGCGACGCGTCGGCTTTTCGCGAGGTCTTCGGGATCTACCGCGACCGGGTCTATGCGCTGTGCCGTAATATGTTGGGCAGCGACGAGGACGCCGAGGATTTGACGTAGGATATTTTCATCACCGCCTTCAAGGGCATTCGCTCCTTTCGCGCCGAAGCGGCTTTTGGCACCTGGCTCGACCGCATTGCTGCCAATCGCTGTTCGGCCGAGTTGCGCAAGAAGCGGCCGAAGTTCCAAGCGGTTGACGAAGCAGAGCAAAAGATCGTGCTGCCGATCTTCTCGCGCCCGAACCCGGAAGAACAGATGGTGCGCAAGGAGATGGCCGAGGCGCGTCTGGAGATGGAGGCATTCATCGATGACAACGAGCAGGCGCGCGGTGAATTGGAGAGCCACCTCGCGGCTTGGGAGACGGCGCAGTCGGCACAGAGTGGCGGCGCGTCCGACGGTTTGTGGGAAGGCATCGAGGCGGGTTTACAGGTCGACAGTAGCGAGAGCACTAGCCTCGACGATTTAGCGTTGATGATTCGCGGTTTGGCCGGTGAGGTAGAGGATCTCAAGCGCGAAATGCAGGGGCTCAGACGTGAGGTGCAGAGCGGTGAGTGGACGGAGGAACGCGAAGCGGCGTCCGACGATATTCGCGTGCGGTCGTCCGTTGTTTCAGAAGTACCCCGGCGCGGCAATGTCGAAAACGTGCCGAGGCGCCGTAATGTGCAACCGTTCAGACGATTTTCCTAGGCGTATCCGAAACGCCGCTCTGCGACAGCCGGGCTAAGCGTTTTAGGAGCACTTTAACACTTGAGAGAGAGGTAGCAAATGGCAGCGGAAAAAACAAAGGCGAAGGTCGAATCTAGTGCGGCTCTGGTGCAGGGACCGCCACCGGCCTCCGTCGACAATTTGGCGCAATTGGGGGATATGGACGTGGAGATTTCCGTCGAGTTGGGGCGGCAGCGGCTGACGTTGGATTCCGCGCTCGACTTGGGCGATCAATCGCTGATCGAATTGGACAAGGTTGTCGGCGAAGCCGTCGATATCCGCCTCAACGGCAAGCTCTTTGCCAAGGGCGAGGTGGTCACGGTCAGCGAAAACTTCGGCGTCCGTCTAGTCGAAATCATACGCGACTGAGGGAGATGAGATGAAAGACGAGCGAAGCCGTTTGCGGCATCTGGGCGATATGGAAGTGGAGGCGATTGTAGAGATGGACCGTAAAAAAATGAAACTGAGCCAGGCGCGACGTCTGCAGCCGGGCGACGTGGTCGCGTTGGAAAAGCTGGCCGGCGAGGCCTTTGACGTGTCGATCAATGGCGCGGTTTTCGCCAAGGGCGAGATCGTGGTGGTCGCCGATCGCATGGCCTGCCGTTTGACGCGGATGGTCGGCCCGATCAGAGAGGGAGAATAGAACTATGGGTGCGAAGCGGGACAACGAGCAGATTATCGGCCACTTAGCCCGGATGACGGGCGAAGTACAGGTAGAAGCATGGGTGCCGCCGTCGCGGCGGGAAGTAGATGAGATGCCGCCGGTTGTGCAGCGCGCAGCGCGCGGCTGGCAAATCGAATCGGTCGAAGCACGGGCAGGCGCCAAAGACCAGTCTGGAGAGCCGGCTCAGGAAACACCGGAGACGCAAGCTGCACCGGCCAAGCGGTCCGCGTTGCCGACGGGCATTGCGCCCGATAGCGTACAGGCGTTGGTCTGGGAGCGACCGGTGGAAGGGGTCAAGCTGATGCGGGCGATGTTGAACGAAACGCCGGCCGAGGGCCAACCTGCTTCGACAGAGCGCTTAGCTCGGCTATGCGTCGCGCTGGGGCAGGAGACGGCGGGGGAGTTGTTCAAGCGCATGCCCGGTTATGAAAT
>JABJCS010000639.1 GCA_018665505.1 Alphaproteobacteria bacterium | reverse complement strand
TCTCTATAGAACGGTAAACCGACGACCCTCCGGCCTAAGTCCATCGTTACCTCGAGGCCTTCTCGCCGGCATCCGGCGAAAACAGGCTCATTATGACAACCGAGGTTCCACCAACGCCGAGCCTCGATACCGTCATGTGCCAATGATTCTATTACTTGGGAAGCGATCGGCCGTTCCAACACAATATTGCAGGTGGAACTCGCACTACCGGACAAAAATCCAGGCGCGAATCCAACTCCCGTCACATCCGAGAAAATCTCTTGGTAATGCCGCGCGACATCTAGAAAGGCCAATCGGGTCTCCGGCCATTCTGCGAGCGCCGCCAACCCTACCGCCGCTCCATATTCGCTCAATTTCGCGTTCATACCGGGAATTTCAGCGACTCGTTCCCCCATGAAACCGAAATTTCGACCAGCTCGGACGCGTTCCGCAATCTGTAGGTCTTGACACAAGATCAGACCACCTTCTCCGATTCCCATCACCTTCGTGGCATGCAGGCTGATCATCACGGGCGACGCACCGCATCGAGCATTGTCGAATCCCGCTGCCGCATCAATAACAACGGGGATACCGGTTGCATCCTGAAATTCGTCCCAGGCTTCGACATCTACCGCAGCTCCGAACGGCGCGACGGGCACGACGGCGGCGATGGGCGCATCAAGCTCTGGAAGCAAGCTTAACAGTTTGCGCGGATCCAACGCCCATGTCCCGGGATCGACGTCGAGAAAATAAGGCTCAAGGCCGGCAGATACCGCCGCATGCGGTGTCGCGGCAAATGTGAAGGACGGCATGAGGCAATATCCGACGGGAAATCGAGCTACGGACTTTAGCGAGATGCTGAGCGCTTGTGTCCCATTCGCAACACAAATCACTTGTCGTTCGCCGAGCCCAAAATGTTCCGCCAAATTAGCCTCGAACCGGCGTTCCAATGGTCCGAAATTGCTATACCAACGATTTTTGTCGATCTCCGCTAAATAAGAAGCCAGAGCCTGCCGGTCCGGTAACCGGGGCCTCATCAGTGGAATTTTCATCTGCGGATCGGTCATACGGCTTTCATTTCTTCCCGCATACAGCCTAAGCCTTTTTCCCGGTCTTTGTCACCGCGCCCTTTGCCGCGACGAGCCACAGGTATTGCACCATATCTCTCGATCGCCCTTTCAGCGTCGTCTTTCGGGTGAAACTCCGACACTCTTTTCAGCCAATCATTATCCGCATTCAACATCGAGAATGAGATTTCACCGCACGACTAGGCACGTCAACCACGGAATGTGATCGCTGGGATGTTTGGGTTTTCCCTACTAAACTGATTCCAGGACACAGCCGCTTTGAAAGGTTCCGATGACCACTATCGCGGTCATGCAGCCGTATTTCATTCCCTACGCCGGATATTTCCGACTGTTCGCGGAGGCAGACGTCGTTTGCATATACGATTGTGTGCAATTTCCCCGCCGGGGTTGGGTTCACCGGAATCAATTGCCGGGTGTGGCGAACCAGGCTCGATGGCTGACGCTCCCCCTCGCGAAAGGTCCGATGAACATTCGCATCGCCGACCTGGCATTCGCCGACAATGCAACGCAGGCCATGACAACCCGCTGCGGCGTTTTCCCGATCCTGCGCGGCATCCACCACCCGTTGCAGGACGCCATGCTGACGCCTTCCGGTGACGTCGTCGAATATCTCATGCAGCTGTTGTCGGTTTCATGTCGAGAAATGGGGCTCCCCTTCAACACCGTGCGGACCAGCACGCTGCAAATCCCCAACGGCTTCACGGGCCAAGACCGTGTTTTGGAAATTTGCCGCAAGTTCAATGCAGACAAATACGTCAATTTGTCGGGCGGACATCGTCTCTACGATCACGAGAGTTTTGCCCGCGAGGGTATCGAACTGAAGCTTTTCGATCCTTGGATAGGGCCGAATTGGAGTATTCTCTATCGCCTGATTACGGAACCGGCCGCCCAAGTCGCCGCCGGGATCAGAGCTCAGTCCTGACCCGATCCACCAAATAACTATATAGTGCATCGACATGAACGCGATCCTCGAAGATCGAGCCCGCGGCTGCCTCAATGCGCGCCGTAAAGGCTGATGAAAAACCCGCATCCGTTCCAAAGCGGACGGCTTTTTCGATGAAATCCGTCGCGGAATTCGCAATCGCTTCCTCAACGCCCATCAACCGATAGAGCGCTTGTGTATATCGACCGCGCAAATAATAACCGGGCCAGGTGATCATCGGTGTACCGACGGAAATCGCCTGCCAGCTGGTGTTCCCGCCACCAAAAGGCCGCGTATCCAAGGAGACGTCCGCCAGCGCCATCACATTCATATAATCGACATGACTCATGGCGGGTAGAAACCGAATTCGCTCATCCGATTGGGATATCGTTCGGCGAAACCGTTGGCGAAGCAATTCAGCGAGCTCCGGAGTATAACCTTCCGGCAAGACGATAACTCCGTCAGGATCACGTTCCAGAATACCCCTAAAGAGTTCATCCATATTCGGATGAATTTTGATCAGGGTCTGACCGCAAAAATAAACAGCCCGCCCGTCTGGTAAACCGAAGCAGGATCGCCCTTTCAACGGAGCTGGCAACTCCGGACGTTCGTAGTAAGTGGGAGCGCCCGGTAACCTTACCAAGCGCGCCCGATAATGAGCCGCCGCATCCGCCGGCTCCTGCATGTCGCAGCTGATATAGGCATCTATATTGCGCAGACCGGTCGCATCGGGATGCCCGCCCAACACACATTGCAACGGCGCCAAACGGCTATACGCCAAATAATAGGTGAGCGGATCCATCCCAATATCGGTGAACACAAGAACATCCATGGCTTCTTCGGCGAGCCGCTGGCGAGCCGCTTCCAAATGCGCTGGCAGTATTACTGTATTGGCGACATCTCCTTCGATTGCCTTCCAAAGTGGATCCTGACCGATGGTAAACGTAAACGCCGTCACTTCCACATCTTTACGGTTTGGATATCGCAAAACCCCCTGGAAACACCGCCCGACGGAATTGCTTTGGAAAAACCGCGACACAAAACCAATACGTACAGGTGTTGATGCGTCACGTGGGGAAGGATTGCTGCAATGCGGCGCGATGAATTCCAGACTTGGACAGGCAGCAAGATACATATCAGACAGTTTTGCCAACAAGTCGCGATTGTTGTGATCCTGATACGACAGATTGAAAGTCGGCACCCCGACTTCGCCGAAAGGATCAACAAGTTGCGGCGGTTCCTCGATCAGGGCATCGACGCGCTGCTCGAAATCGAGGCGCGAGACCTCCATCGCATCGACCGAGGGGCAAATCACCGGGAGCAACAAGGCTCGTTTGGTCCGAATTCCCGGATTGGGGCTTAGCGCCAACGCCTGTTCGTATGCCGCGTCCGCTCCCCCGACATCTCCCAATTTGACTAACGCATTGCCAAGATTGGAAAACACCTCGGCCCCTCCCCGGCCGTCCTCGGTTAAGGGGCGCAGCACCGCTGCCGCCTCGCCGACGCGACCTTTGTCCAACAAGGCCACACCCAAATTGTTGGTCGCTTCGATTTGATCCGGCGCCAACACAAGAACACGCCTTAAAAGGTTGATCGCTTCGTCCGTTCGCCCTTGCTCGGAGCGAATGGCACCAAGATTGGCAAGCGCACTCACATTGTCTGGCTGAACATTAAATACCGTCTCAAAACTCGTACCCGCTTCGCCCAATCGCCCCAACCGGGACAAGCTAATACCAAGATTATTCAGCGCACCTATGTGAGCCGGATCAATTGCCAATACAGCGGAAAAATAACCTTGAGCTTCCTCAAACGACCCTTTTTGAATGGTCAAATTGCCAAGAGCCAAATTGACCGGAAGCGATTTCGCATCGATGTCGAGCGCGGAGCGTAACGCTTCCTCAGCCTTGTCATTTCTACCCAACGCCCGCAACGTCAGTGCCAAATTCAGGCGCGCCTCAAGATGTTCGGGAGACATCCGTATCGCACTGGTAAAGTGGTCGACTGCCTTATCCAGCGTTCCCGCACGATTAGCCGCAACGCCGGCGAGCATCGCGGCCTCGAAGCTTATCCCCGCCAATGGCTCCAATACGGTAGCTGCATCAGTGAAATCTCCTCCATCAATCAGCCGCCGAGCCTCACCCAGCGTTTTATCGATATCGGTCACGGCGCAACCTCTTCCAAGAACCGGGCGAGACTTCGCACACAGACCTCATCTTCCAAAACTGCGGCCGCGTTATCGCAAATTTTTCGTGAGATGTTCTTTCGGAAATTCGGGTCGGTTCCTAAACGCACCGCGATTTCGACATATTCCTCGGGCGATTCTGCGATACAGCCCTCAATACCCATATGCTGGTAATGCGCGAGCGTACCCCGCCCACGAATCCATTGGCCCGGCAAGGTCACGACGGGCACGCCCATCGCAAAGGTTTGGTAATTCGTATTTCCAGCACCGAAAGGCCATGTATCGAGCACAACGTCGGCGACAGCAAGCACGCCCAGGAATTCAGCGAGCGAGCGTTGGGATAGGACATGGACCCGCTCCAACTTATCACCGAACACCGCTGACCACCGGGCGAGCAAGAGCCGCGTCCAATTGGGATCGGCGCTGTCAAAGATCACCAATCGCCCGGTCTCGTCGCGTTCCAAAATCTCCGCCAGGGCCGCATCCATATCGGGGTGAATTTTGATTGAATTTTGGGGGCACAGATAAAAGCCACCCTCCTCCGGCAATCCGAGGAATTCACGGTTTGGTAACTGTTCTGGCCTCGGCATTCGCGGATACCAACTTTGCACACCATCCAGACGGACCAGTTTTTCCGTATAACTCTCCTGCCCGTTCTCCGGCTCCGCCAGATTGTTGCTGATATAGTAGTCGACTGTTTCCAGACCGGTGGTATCCGGATGCCCCCAGGTGACACATTGGATGGGCGCCAACCGCGCGAACGCGAGATAATAGCTGAGTGGCTCCATTCCGATATCCGCATACAATAAGATATCGAATGATTGAGCGGCGATTGCCTCGCGGCCCAATTGGATGTCTTTAGGGATAAACACAACGTTGTCCGCCGCATCCTTGATACGGGATGAGATATTCTCTTCTTCACTCAAAAAGGTCACGGCGATGACATTGAACCGGTCGCGGGGCAACCCCGCCATCAATCCATATGTCATCCAAGTGACGGCGTGTTCACCGAAATACCGTGATACCACGCCAATACGGATCGACCTTCCTGCGCAAGATACCGGAGAGACGCAATGTGGCGCCTCCCATGTCAGGTCAGGATAGAGACGTCTATAAAATCGAGCGAGACTCTCCATCAGACCCAGGTCGTTCTCGCCATGATAAGCAAGATAGAAACTCATTGCCGGTACCTGAGTCGGGGCTCCGGAAACGTATGCAACATCCCGTAATGTATTTTCGAAGCGCTCCGCCATCCTCGCACGCCAAATTACGATATCGCCGGTAGACGCCGGTATGACCGGCATCAAACCGGCTTGAGCGATCCGAAATCTGGCATCATCGCGTATCTCCAAAGCACGCGTGAGACCGGCGTCCGCCAATACGGTCTCACCCTGCGCCGCATGAGTCATCGCACGATTGAAATATGCTTCGGCATAGTTGGCATCCAGAACTATGGCCTTGTCGAATTCCGCGACCGCTTCCTTGCGACGATCTTGCTCCCGTAATGCATTGCCGAGACCATTATAAGCCGCCGCCAATTGCGGAGCGAGACGAATGGCCTCGCGATAGGCTGCAATTGCCTCACTATTTTGTCCGAGGCCGCGAAGGATATTCCCTTGATTCGAATAAGCCACGGCCGATTGTGGATTGAGCACGATCACCTTTTCGAGCAACACGCTTGCTTCCATCAATCGGCCTTGGCGTTCGCGGACCAGCGCCAAATTATTATAGGCTTCCGAATACGTTGGATTGGCGAGAAGCGCTGCCTCAAATTTCTCCGCTGCCCCGGAAAGTGCTCCCAGTGCCATTGTGACAAGTCCGGCATTCGTCAGGAACATGGCCTCGCCCGGCTGTATCTCGATTGCCTTCTCCAGCCAAACCAACGCTTCTTCGTTCTGATTACGGGCATGATAGCAAAGCCCCAAAAGGTGCAATGCGTCGCAATTCTTTGGATCCAACCGCAGCACTTCGCGCAAGGCGGTTTCCGAAGCATCGTAATCGCCCGACTGCTGCAACTGTAATGCGCGCTCCAGCACATGACGATCATCCGTCATCTGCTGTACTTCAAAATTCGTCGTCGAGAATTAGGGAATACCCCGTCGCGCTCATAAATAGAAATACTCCGGCTTGTTAACCATTTGTTTGCGTTTCGCACCTAAAGTCCAATTCCAAGATGTTTGGTCTTGGGAGGATCAGATTATCACATCAACTGTGCAACATATGCATGATACCCCCGCAACGGGTCAACGGGATGTCCGCCAGCACGAGAATGCAGAGCGTATGACGTCTCAAACTGTCGACGCACGTGGGTTGGTGGAAGTATTCGAGGATAGTCACAACTTCGTCCTGTTATTAGATGAACGAGGTTATATCACCTATGCGAACCATTCGGCCCGCCGGTTGTTTCAAACGGCTCAACAGGACTGCCTGGATGGCCCATACTCGAAAATAGAATTCGAACCAAAGAATGATCGTTACCCAAGATTGGCAACGGATACAGCGCAAAATTATTCCGATGGAAATCGATATTGGCGACGCCCGTCCGGTGATCCTCTCGCCGTGTATTGCAGGTTCACATCTATCGATACGTCCGAAACGCATCGAACATTGGTCGTCGCATGCGAACTGGAGGCGGCTTCCCACGCAAGATCGGTTCTCGCAGACGGCATCGATAAGCTACAGCGGGCTTTTGAAGATCCCGAAATTGGCATGGTGCTTCTGGGCCCGGATGCCGCCATTCATGAAACCCATAAAGCGTTCTCGTTGATTCTGGGATATCGCGACGACACGCTGAACAATATAAATCCGTTGACCATCTTGCATCCGGACGACACCGAACTTGTGCAGGAAATGCTTGCTGCTTGGCAACCTGGGAAACGGTTTGCCTCTCAAATTGAAGCGCGGTTTTTCGATACCAATGGCCGGCCCATTTGGACATTAATGACGGTTTCCGCCATCTCGACATCTTCCCCCGAAGCGCCGGTCGCCGTCGCGCAAATTCAGGACATCACCGATCAGCAACTTACGGTGCAGGCGCTTCGGATCAGTCATGAACGGTTCCTTGGGTTTGCCAGCGCCGCGTCCGACTGCATGTGGGAAATGGGTCCCGATCTGAAATTTTCATACTTCACTCGACGTTTGACGGAATTAACCGGCATCTCATCGTTACAATTATTCAGCCGTACGCTCGACGATACCAACATTGGACGAAATTCCGATGAAGCGGCGTATCGCGAGCTGCTCGATTGCCTACATGCCCGGCGGCCATTCCGAAGCTTCGTCTATCGGCAAAAGCTTGCAAACGGCGAGACGGCATGGCTCTCGGTCAGTGGTGCTCCGATCCTCACAGAGGACGAAGAATTTCACGGCTATCGGGGAACCGGCACAGATATAACTGATCGCGTAACTGCCGAAGAAGCATTGAAAAGCAGCGAGGAGCGCATGCGCCGATCGGTCAATGATGCGCCAATTCCCGCGATAATACACGCTGAAGACGGCGAAATTCTGACGATTAACGCAATCTGGAGCTAGATCTCAGGCTATTCCCATACCGAAATTCCGACTGTCGACGCCTGGGTGCGACAAGCGCATTTGGCGGCTGATTACGGCACCATTAACGCAGAAATTCAAAACCTCTATGCCATCAAACAGCGCCAAGTAAGCGGCATTCGCGAGATAAGAACAAAACAAGACGCTATGCGCATGTGGGATTTTCAATCTAGCCCCCTCGGACGTCTCCCGGACGGGCGACCTTATCTCATCACCATGGCCGTCGACATAACTGATCGCATGGAAGCGCAAGCGCAATTGCGGATTTTGTCCCGCGCGACCGATCAAAGCAAATCCGCAATTGCGATTGCGGATCGTGATGGGACCATCCAGCACGTCAATCAACAGTACACCGAGATGACCGGTTACATGCCGACAGAAACAATCGGCACCGAATTGACGGCACTGTTCGTCGATAATGATGGGCAAATTTCGTCACAAATCTGTCAGGTATTAGCCGTTGAGGGAAGTTGGGAAAATAGCCGCCTCAACATGCGCAAGACGGGCGAGAAGTACTGGGAAAGCGTATCGATTTTCAATGTCCTCGATAATACGGATTCGACCACCCATATCGCAGTTATCAAGGAAGACATTACCGCCATCAAACGGACGGAATTCGAACTCGTATCGGCAATCGAACGAACCGAAATCGCCAATCAGGCGAAGTCCGATTTCCTCGCAAATATGAGCCATGAGTTGCGAACGCCAATGAACGCAATTATTGGCTTCTCAGAGACCATGTCGCAGGAAATGTTCGGCCCGCTTGGCAGCAATCGATATCGGGAATACATCGACGATATTCAATCCAGTGCCCACCATCTGTTGGGCATCATCAACGATATTCTCGATATCTCGAAAATCGAAGCCGGAAAACTCGAATTGGAAAACTATCCAGTTGATGTCGGATTGACGGCGCGCTCTTCATTGGAACTATTGCACCCTCGACTAGAGACCGCGGGTGTCGACGCGTCTTTGGATTTCGCGGCCGATTTGCCGAAACTGCTCGGTGACGAGAGAGCTGTAAAACAGATTTTGTTAAACTTGCTCTCAAACGCGGTCAAATTCACCCCAAAGAACGGTCGCATTAATGTCAGTGGCCGCATAAACAACGACGGTCGTTTCGAAGTATCGGTCAGCGATACGGGAATCGGGATGGATCAATCGGAACTCGAAGCAGTTCTCCTGCCGTTCGGCCAAGGGAACTCGGCAATGAATCTGTCGCCGGAGGGAACCGGTCTCGGACTTTCCATCTCGAAGTCACTGGTCGAATTGCTCGATGGCGAACTTACGTTGGAAAGCCAATTAAATCAGGGCACGACCGTCCGCATTCTGTTTCCCGAAACGCGCCAAATCAAT
This sequence comes from Alphaproteobacteria bacterium, assembly GCA_018665505.1. The sequence continues at coordinate 17,646 of JABJCS010000639.1, read as the reverse complement.
TAGCCTCATGCCCCGGCACCTCTGTTGCATGCAAACAACCGAGTGTTTTGCTCAGCAGGTTCCGCGAGGCTATGATCGAGGCCATGAAACGACTGGTCATTTTCGGCATCGGACAAATTGCCGAGGTCGCCCACTATATGTTCGCCGAGGACAGCGATTACGACGTCGCCGGATTTACCGTCGATGACGAATTCCGCGACCGTGACGAACATTTGGGTCTTCCGGTCCTCCCGTTTGAACGCCTCCAAGACTCGCATTCACCCGATGAATTCGTACTTTTCGTCGCCATGGGCTTCGGGAAGGTGAACGAGCAACGCGAAGCAAAACTGGCGGAAGCCCGCGCCAAAGGATACGACTTCGCCAGTTATATCTCCTCCAGCGCCTGGGTCTGGCGGGGATATGAGGCGCAACCGAATACCATGGTGATGGAGCACAACACCATTCAGCCCTATGTCACCATCGGCGAGAATTCGATTTTGTGGAGCGGGAATCATATCGGCCATCATTCCAAAATCGGCAAGAACGTCTTTATCGCGAGCCATGCAGTCGTATCGGGTGCCGTTACAGTTGGTAATAATTGTTTTATCGGCGTAAACGCGACAATTCGCGATAACGTAACCCTCGGCTCCCACTGTGTTGTCGGCGCCGGCGCGCTGATCGTAAATGACGCACGGGATAAGACTGTGTTCCCCGGCGTCGCGACGGAAGCGTCAAAAGTGCCGAGCAATCGTTTGCGGTCGATCTGATGCGCTGGCGGAAACTAGGTCTAATCTATAAGCCTAACGGCGAGAAAACCTGGGCCCGAACCCATGCGTCTGTTCCGATCACCGATCATATCTCCGGCGACCGTTTTCGCATCTATTTCACCGCCAGAGATTCCGACAATCGATCTCATGTCGGTTGGTTCGAGACGGATATCACAGCACCCGACATCGTATTGGCAGAATCGGCAGAACCTGTTCTGGCACCAGGAAAAGTCGGCGCTTTCGATATGGATGGCGTCATGGCGAGCGCATTGGTACGTCGCGGTGAGGAACGCCGTCTCTATTATATCGGCTGGAATCAGGCAGTCGGCGTACCTTTTCGCAATTCCATCGGTCTGGCGGTACAACAAGCTCCGGACAGTGATTATATTCGCCATTCGGACGGTCCCGTATTGGATAGAGGACCTAACGACCCCTATTTCTTGGCCAGTCACGACGTCTTCGTCGAGGGCGCGAGTTGGCACATTTGGTATCTATCCGGATTGGATTGGCTGCCGGGCGATCCCCCTGGGTCAACATACAACCTCCGCTATGCCGTAAGTGCCGATGGAATTGATTGGCAAAGCCAAGGAACAGTTGCTGTCGACTTCGCCCACCCAAAAGAAATTGCGATCGCGCGTCCCTGCGTTATAAAGGACGGTGATCTTTGGCGGATGTGGTTTTGTTATCGCGGCACTAATTTCAACTACCGGCTTGGCTATGCTGAATCTCATGACGCCGTTCAATGGACACGCCGGGACAAATTAGCCGGCATAGCCACCTCTGAAAGTGGCTGGGATAGCGACATGATTTGCTACCCTCATGTATTCGACCACGGTGCAAACCGCTACATGCTTTATAACGGTAACGGTTACGGCCAGAGCGGTATCGGCCTGGCTGTTCTCGAGTAAATCACCTTCGCATTTCTTTCAATTTAAGTTGATTTTCCGGCTTTGTCGCAAATTTATGCTGCACCGCAACATTTTCACTTGCGGCAATGTCCGCACATTGATATTTGAGCGCACCACCTAGCCGGGACGAACATCGTCTCAAATCACTTGAGTAAAAAATGCGCAAATTCCTCGCCCTATCGACTATCGCATGCCTCCTTGGCGGTTGCGGACTGCCTATTGCCTTTCAAATCGCCTCTCTCGCCGTCGATGGCATCGCTCTCACGTCGACCGGGAAAACAACAACCGATCATGCGGTTTCTACTGTTACATCTAAGGATTGCGCACTGTTTCGCGGTTTGAAAGGTGAAGAAGTCTGTCGCAACAAGCCCCAAGAACTCGCAACACGCACTGGCGACCATTAGCCAACCGCGCTATAGCTTCGCGTCACAGTGATCGCGTGAGGATAATTCCCATGACAGGCGACGTAAAAGCACTCATTTTCGACGTATTCGGCACGGTGGTCGATTGGCGCACAAGCGTGGCGCGAATGGCCGGAGAGTTTGCCAAATCGCACGGCATCCCCGAAGCGGATTGGGTTCAATTCGCTTGCGATTGGCGAGATCTATATCAACCGGCGATGGAAAAGGTGAGAAGCGGCGGACTTCCTTTTACGAAGCTCGATACGCTGTATCGTATGAATCTTGACGAGATCGCCGAGAAATACGGCTTCTCGCACCTTTCATCCAACACGCTCGATGAGCTTAATCTTGTTTGGCATCGCCTCTCACCATGGCCGGATTCCGTGGAAGGCCTGACGATGTTGAAATCACGCTATATCATCGGAACGCATTCGAACGGTAACATCGCGCTCATGGTCAATATGGCAAAAAACGGCGGGCTGCCATGGGACGTTATTCTAGGAGCGGAAGTCGTCCGGCAATATAAACCTGTCCCGGAGACCTACGACCGTTGCTGCGACGCCCTCGGTTTCGCACCTGAACAGGTCATGATGACCGCAGCCCACAACAACGATCTCGCGGCGGCACGGGCCCGCGGTCTTAAGACCGGCTTCGTTACGCGTCCGAATGAGTATGGCCCCGGTCAAACGACCGATCTTGAACCAAGTGAAGAGTGGGATATCGTTGCGACCGACTTCGTGGATCTAGCCCGCAAAATGGGCTGTTAACCGGCTTTAAAGATCCCTCTTACAGCCTCCGGTGATGGAAAATCATCGAATAGTAGGTCGTCTTGAGATTTATAGACAAAGGGATTGGGATAGCCGTGATCGGCAAAATCCGGTGCGGCCGCGTTGTTGTAGCGCAAACTTACCGCCCATCTTATCCCCGCTCGTTGTTCGGCTCCGGTACGATGCACCGTGAACATCGAAAACACGACGGCGTCACCGGGCTCAACCTCTACCGGAATAAAACCATTTAGGTCTATATCCACTTCGTCGATGACATTGCCGAAGGGGTCGCGACGGGTCGGTAATAAACCGCCGAGATGACTTCCCGGAATAACCTCAAGCGCCCCAAACCCACGATCAACGGATACCAGCGGTAACCACACGACAATCGCATCAAGGCTTCCTTGTACGCTCCGCCAGTCTTGATGCGGCGGTGTGCGGTGGTATCCGCCCGGCACTTTCAGCGATTCGGATAGAATATGCGTGACCGGCCGCACGGCGATCAACGGTTGTGCGATGCCAAATGCGCGAACGATTTCAATGATAGGTTCGCTTGCGCCCAAGGCATGCAAGGCGGGACTGGACTGCGTCGCCTTCGCTGCCGCCAGGTATTCCGATAAATTTTGAGAGAATAGCGAAACCAACGCGTCTTCAAAGCGCTGTCCCTTCGCCTCCGCACCGTCAATGGCGTGCTTGCGAAGAATAGGGCGGAATATATCCTCGACCTCTGCGCGTAAGGCGTCGACACGGATCTGCGGGATGACATCCTTGAGGACCGCAAAACCTTCTCGTCGGTATGCTTCAACCTCTTTCTTGAATGCCACAACAATCCCCCTGATGAACTCTATATCCGATTGAGTGAGCAATATTTAGTCCATCCTGGCAAATAGCGCCTCATCGCTTGGGCCCCCTATAATCAACAGATGCCGATGGGCAAATTTTGCCGCCTCGTGAAAAAGATAGGCAAATATTACCCACTTCCTCTAGAAGCTTGCTTCTATTGATAAATTTAACCCGCTTTCTGGAAACGAATTGTCCAGCACGGTTAATTCACGGACATAAGGGGGATTTGAACGATTACAGGGGAAAAAATTTCCAAAAAGAGCGTCCGGAAGAAACAATAAATTTTACCGGATTGATAAGTTTTTATTAGTATTTACAGAGTCTTACGGCCAATTCACACCGCCTCCCCCTCAGCTGGGCAAAAATGGCACATTCATTGCATCGGTCACATCGAAATCCATCTGCCGTTCGGCAATGAGGCCAACGGGTTTAGATGGGAAGTATTTCGGCGAATACGGGATAGAAAATTCCCATCTTGTCGGAATGCAACGAGGCCCTATGAAAGCAATTGAGTGGCCTCGGCTTAAGAGCCATCACGTGTAGCAGAACGCCATCACGGGAGGTTAAAATGGACGTTAATTTTTCTTCACTACCATCGCTGCAAACACAATCCGGCGCACAGAGTGGGAGTAATTCCATTCCGGGCGGAGATTCAGCGGTAAAAACACTTCAGAGCAATCCCGACAACGTCGTTAGTCAGTCTGGTCAATCAGCTGGACCGAAAAGCGATTCCGACCGCGGTCTTGCAAGACAGGAGCAACCGGAACTGCAGAGCGCTCAACAAGCACTCGATAGTCTCAAGTTCTCCAGTCGCCGCACTCAGGTTGGGTTCAACAGCGAACTGAATAAGGTCTTCTTGGAAATCGTGGATACACGCACCGACAAGGTGGTCGAGCAAATCCCGTCCGAGGAGTTCGTCAGGTTTGTTAGCGAACAGTTGGAACCGACGGTTCAACGCTCCCAAGGTGAGTCGAACGGCGCGGTGATTGACGAAGCCATCTGACGGACGGCAAGAGATCTTGCCTTAAACTATCTAGACCGGCCTTTCTCTAGGCCGGTTCTAGGAGAAGTATGCCCAACGCCAACGTCACGGGACGGAGGGGCGCCGTTGCGCATGACCGCAACACGCACCTTCATCATGATCACCCTTTTATCATGATCACCGGAACCCAATTCAGCTCCATCGACAGGTCTAGTTGGCGAGGCAATTTCTGCCACCAAGTGGAGTATTAATTGCCGTGGGACGGCTATCCTTGCCGTGTTTGAATTCAAAAATAGGCAAAAAAGTCGATAAAACAATGAGTTAATGATTGGCACGCTGAATGCAAAAATAGACCTGCGAATAATAGCATTTAGGATTTTGCCATGACGCTCTCAGCAATCGACAATCCATTCGCCCTCGTAGGGGCCGATACTATGGACGCTGACAAAAGCGCGAAGAATTCTGCGTTCAGCGGCAATAGTGATGTGTTTGCGAGCCTACTCCAAACGACAGGAGTGCAACAAGTAGCCTATGCAGGCACCAACAACGAATTCGACCAAACACTCGACATGCAGGACGAGACCGTCGGCCACGAAGCCAGGATGGGCGAAGACCATCGGAAGTATGAAGGTCTTGGACTAAATGGCGCCGACGCCGCTGTCATTGAATCAACACGGTCAGCAAAAAAGATTGATACACCGAAGGACGTTGAAGTCGGCAAGCAAGCGCGAGACGGCTCCGACTTATCCGCGGGAACGCAAGGTGAAGGTGATGGATCGGATACCGGCGAAGCAACCGTTACCGATACCGCTGAATTACTTGCCCTGGGCGTTCCAAGTCAGGAGAGCGCCGTTGATATAACGCGTGCGGCGAACGCCGCTGCAGTACAAAGAGCAGCTGATGCACGGGCGACACGTCCGAGCGGTGCAAATGCTCAGAACGCGCCCGTGACCGCACGACCGAAACAACAAGCCACGGTCACAGCTGAGGAATTGCCCAAATCCCGTTACGCTTCGAGCAAGCCGGAAGTCGAGAACACCACCAGTAACGCCAATCAGCCGAAGAACGGCATCAAGGCGACCAAGGTCCAAGAGGATGTGGTCTCACAGCCGACCAGTTCTCTCGCGGCAAGCGCGACACTCGCGGCACAAATTGATAAATCGGCGAGAGCCACCGTCGAAGCTCCAATCGACCTCGCGGACGATTTGGGTGGAGAAACACGGGTACCACTCGCCAATGGTAATACGGGACGTGGAAACATTCGACCCCAACCGAATACACCGCAACCACAGCCAACACCTCAAAACGCTAACGCCGGACTGGCACCGCAGGCCAATCCAACTCCGCCGGCATTACCAAATGTGGCAAGCCAGCAAGCACAAATGGCAACCGCCGGTGTGGCTCGCCCTGATGCCGGTGCACAGCCAAGCCAACCCATCAGCGATCCGCTTGCGGGCGGCCCCACTAATAGTAACGCGGGACAGAACACCCAGCGGGGCCAGCAAACCCAAGCTCCCCGACCATCACGCCCTCCCGTCCCTCCTCAAGAGGTGACGAACCAGTTGGCCGTGCAGATCAAAAAAGCCATCGGACAGGGTGCGGATCAAATTCGCATTCAATTGAAACCGGCTGAACTTGGTGCCGTCGAAGTCAAACTCGAGGTAACTGAAAACGGTCGTGCGATGGCGGTTGTCAGCGCCGAACGTTCGGAGACGCTGGATCTCTTGCAACGCGATGCAAGCGGACTGCGCCAAGCCTTGCAGGACGCCGGTCTCAGCACGGATTCGAATAGCTTGAGCTTCAACCTTCGGGGTGAAGGCGGAAAGTTCGGGCAGGAAATGGCCGAGCGAGGGCATGCCTCGCAGAACAAAAGCGATGAGACTACCGACGCCGGAAACGGTGAAGAAGCCGATGCAGCAGAAGCCGCATCATTAGCCGCACAGACCGCTGCCGCAGACGGCCGCGTCAATGTGCAAATTTAAGTTTAAGGAGTAAGTCCCTTGGTAGCAGCTGCATCTTCCAATTCAAGCGGAGTCGCAGGCGCGTCGAGCCAGGCACTGTCGGATTTGTCCGGGAATTTGGACAATTTCCTCACTATCCTGACGACGCAGCTTCAATTTCAGGATCCACTGTCACCGCTCGACACGCACGAGTTCACCAACCAATTGGTGTTGTTCTCAAGCGTCGAGCAACAGGTGCAGCAGAATAAGAAGCTGGAGAGCCTGGTGACGCTACAGCAGAATTCCGTGGCGCTTGGGTCGGTCGACTACATCGGTAAGGTGATCGAGACGAACGGCAATACGACGCAGCTAGAAGATAGTACCGCAAAGACGACTTACTTCCTGCCAAAGAATGCCCTGACGGCACGTCTGAACATCTCCAACGCTTCCGGCGATGTCATCTTGACTCGCGACATACCGACAACGGCGGGTATTCATACCTTCCTCTGGGACGGCCTAAATGGCCAAGGTATCCAGCAACCAGACGGACCCTACACGTTCAGTATCACGGCGAAGGATACGAGCGACGACCTAATCTCTCAAGACCAGACGGTGTTCGGTACCGTCACCGGCGTCCAGTTCGAGAACGGAAATTCGATCTTACAGATGGGCGATATTCCGGTGTCGCTGACCGATATCAACGGGGTCGACAACGAAGTGAGTGGTCTTTGAATTTAACTATCGCGTGGAATCACTAATCGAGACATTCGATAACTATAACCAGATAGAGCGCGAAAAAGAGGTAATTTGAGATGAGTATCTTTGGTGCAATGCGGTCCGGCGTGACGGGTCTGTTCTCACAGAGCCAAGCACTCGGAATGATCGCGGATAATATTGCGAACGTGAACACGGTCGGTTTTAAGGCTGTCCGGCCACGTTTCTCCACCTTGGTAACTGCCCAAGCCTCGGCGGATCTTCACTCCCCTGGCGGCGTGCAATCCAAGGTCGAACGCGAAATCGACGCTCAGGGTCTGTTAACGTCCTCGGCGGTATCCACTGATATCGCCATCTCGGGCTCGGGCTTCTTTACCGTCAACGATCAAACCGACGGTACTGGGAACACATTTTTCACCCGAGCGGGTGAATTTCGCCCGGATAAGGAAGGCAACCTCGTCAACTCCGGTGGGTTTACCCTGATGGGTTGGCCGATCGATAGTAACGGTACGGTGCAACAGACGAACGTGCTGAGTGCGTTCTCGGTGTTGAACACTGCGAACCTCACATCGGCTCCAGTGTCTACCTCCTTGATCGAAATTGGCGCCAACTTACCGGCGGCCGCAACTTCCGGCGACGCGAATAGCCTGACGGCGCAGGTCTTCGATCTTCAAGGTGGTCAGCACTCCCTGACATTGACTTACACCAAGACCGCAACCACCAATGAATGGGACATCACTGCGTCGATCACGAATGCCGGTATCGTCGATCCGGATTCGAATAATGACGGCACGAACGATCCGTTAACGACTACCGGTGCCTTCGCAGCGAATGGTATTCGCCTGGGTACGATGACCTTTAGTAACGACGGTACATTGTCGTCGATCACATCGAACTCGGCGACCGGGACCGATGTTGGTGTCGTCAACGCCACGACGAACCGTTTCGAGTTGACGTTCGATTTCGACTCGACCACTACCTCGACCTCGGACCGCGTGACCGTCGCCCTCGACTTCGGTACTCCGTCCCAAGCCGACGGATTCACCCAGTTCCAGGGTAACTTCACGCCGAACTTCATTGAACAGAACGGTAAGCAATTCGGTTCTCTCTCCGCGGTTAATATCGACGACGCCGGAATTACCACCGCATTATTCGATAACGGTGAAACACGAGATATCTTCCAAGTACCCGTCGTCACCTTCAATAATCCTAACGGAATGCAAGAACGAACGGGTAACGTGTATGTCGAGACAACTGATTCCGGTCCCGCAGTTGCCTTGGAACCGGGGCGCGGCGGCGCGGGCTCGATTGCTCCCTCGGCCTTGGAACAATCCACAGTTGATTTGGCTGATGAATTTACACGAATGATTGTAACGCAACGAGCCTTCTCGGCGAGTACGCGGATCATCACCACCGCGGATGAAATGTTGGAAGAGCTGACACGTATTGTTAGATAGCTGACGCTCTTTCCATACTCAAATACCTCTACTCCTTACCCGGCCTGGCGAAAGTCACGGCCGGGTTCTTCTTTTTCCAGGTTCCATTATTTCGTGCTGAAAGATTAGGTATTTGTTAAATAATTTCCCCTAATCTTCGTCCATCCAATAAGGGAATCAAAGGAACAGCGGGTAAATTCATGGGCGAGACGGGCGGCAGAACGAATTTCATTGAGCTGGAAGACCCTCCTACTTCCATCGAGGACTTGCCACCACCGGATACCAAACGTTGGGTCATTCGGAGAAAAGCAAGCGTGGTTTACGCGGTGCAAGCAAAAATCATATCTCTTTACGACGCATGCGAGCGTTACGGAATCTCCTTGGAAGAGTTTGAATCTTGGCAACGACTCATACAGCGTCACGGGATTAGTGGGCTTAGAGTGACCCGCCTCGGGGAATACCGGTCAAATCCAGAGGACGAGAATTCATAATCACGCGATTACTTCAACGAGCTATGAGTTATACACACAAATATAGGGACCGCAGTAGCGTATCTAAGTATCTGGTTTGCTGATATGCTTGCGGCGTTTCCATTTCCTGTTCAATAACTATTTAGACCAGTCTCTGAATACGAGACCGCTAATCTTGTTTCTCTATGTCTATTTTTCCAACTGGGCAATTTTTGCCGCGTTTTGACTTCATTTTTATTGTAAAACCGATTACAATGTCGAACTGGAATCGATTCTGCATGCCGATAACTTATTGACGCGCCAAGGCAGACGGCTTCACATTGATCGCTGCAGTCAAATAAATGATTGTTGGTCAATAGGTTAAGCAGAAAAATCCTTGGACAAGGAAGACGGCCGTGAATCCATTAGTCGATACACTGAAAAACCTCGGCGGCACACGATTGGCGATGATGGGTGCCGTCACCATCGGCTTGGTGATTTTTCTCATCTTCATCATGACCCGTCTTTGGACACCAAGTCTCTCGCTCCTATATAGCGACTTGGACCCAGCGGAGGCGTCGCAAATCTCCAACGAATTGCAGAGCCTCGGCATCACCAATGAAATGTCCGCGGGCGGCACACAGATAATGGTGCCGGCGAACAAGGTTGGCGAAGCCAGAATGCAAATGGCCGAACGCGGCCTGCCAGCGGGCGGCAATCTCGGCTATGCGGGGATTTTCGACAAGGAACAAGGACTCGGCACTTCTAACTTCGTACAGAACATTAATCGCTTGCGAGCCTTGGAAGGTGAACTCGGCCGATCCGTGAGTTCGTTTTCCACAGTGAAAAGCGCCAGAGTCCACTTGGTCCTACCGAGACGCGAACTCTTTAGCCGACAGCAGCAAGAGCCGAGCGCGTCCGTCGTCTTGAAAATGCGCGGCGCGGCGCGGCTCGACCGGAAACAAGTCGCGGCCATACAGCATCTTGTCTCTGCCGCAGTCCCGAGCTTGAAAACAACTCGGATTTCTATCGTCGATGACCGGGGAACGCTACTCGCGCGCGGTGGTGAGGAAGACACTGAAGGTGCGGGCATTTCCGGGCCGACGCCGGACGAACTCCGGCTTTCGATTGAAAACAGACTTGCCCGCAAGGTAGAACAGCTCCTCGAACCTTTGGTGGGTGTCGGTAATGTTCGCGCCGAGGTCTCGGCCACGGTCGACGCTCAGCGGGTCGTCACGAATGAAGAAAGATACGACCCAGACGGACAGGTACTACGCTCGTCGCAATCCGTCACCGAATCCAGTCAAAGTGCGGAAGGGCAAGCTGACAATATTTCCGTCAGCACCAACTTGCCCGATGCACCGACGGGCGACGGGACAACGAACGCGACAAAGTCGGAACGGACTGAAGAAGCAAATAATTTCGAAATCACCAAGAGCGTCAGCAATACGATCAAGCAAGCTGGTTCAATTGAGCAACTGTTTGTCGCGGTCGCGATCAATCACAAGAAACCAACGCCGGTTGAAGGAGAAAATACCGAAGGGGCCGACCAGACGAACCCGTATTCGGCTGAAGAGATGAAACAGTTTTCGGATTTGGTCAAATCCGCCCTAGGGATTGAGGAAACGCGCGGCGATAAAGTCGAAATGATCAATATTCGTTTCGCGGGCGGCCCGATAATTAGCGATGAGGGCGGCATCAGCTCCCAACTCTTTGATTTCGACCCGAGCCAACTACAACGCCTCGTCGAGATTGTCGTCCTCGCAGTCGTCGGCGTGCTCATTCTTCTGTTGGTCGTACGACCGCTGATTTCGAAAGTACTGGAAGTCACGCCGCAAGCCATGGCCCGAACAGCCCCGCCCCCGCCCCCCGGTATGGAAGGCATGCCGCCGATGCTCGGGGCCGACGGTGGAATGCCACCGCAGATGCCGGGTGGCATGGCTCAATTGGGTGGCCCCGGCGGGATGATGGGCGAGGGAGGCATGGTCGCTGCGGGTGCTCAACAGGAAGAATCCTTGATCGATATCGGTCAAGTGGAAGGCCGCGTGCGAGCCTCGTCACTGCGTAAAGTCGGCGAAATCATCGAGAAGCATCCGGATGAAGCCGTGTCAATTATCCGCAATTGGATGTATCAAGAACAATAAGCTGGAGGGTCGCGTCTAAATGCGAGTAAGGGACGACTACCGCAGCCTTACAGGTAAGGATAAAGCAGCGGTTCTCATGCTGTCACTTGGCGATGAGTTCGCCGCCAAATTATCCGCCAACATGGAGGACGTCGAAATTCGGGAACTTTCGCAATCGATGTCCGAGCTCGGCACTGTCAGCGCGGTCATCGTCGAGCAGTTATTTGTTGAGTTTAGCGAAAAGATCTCCTCGCCTGGCGATTTGATCGGCACGCCCGAAAGCACCGAACGTCTTCTTAAGAAGGTGATTGGCCAGGAACGCGGCGATAAAATCATGAACGGCGTGCAAGGCCCTGAAGGTCGCACCATGTGGGAGAAGCTGGACAATATAAACGAGCAACTTCTCGCCAATTATCTAAAGAATGAATACCCGCAGACCGTTGCTGTGGTCCTTGCGAAGTTACAGCCGGAACACGCGGCAAAGGTCATGGCGAGCCTTCCGGAGTCGATGTCGATGGAGGTCGTTAACCGGATGCTCGATATGGATTCGGTTCAAAAGGAAGTCGTTGACGAAGTGGAAGAAACCTTGCGACGTGAATTCATTTCAACAATCGATAAATCGGACAATCGAGACAGTCACGAAGCGGTCGCCGAGATTATCAATGGTTTGGATCGGTCAACAGAAAACCGGCTCATGAATATGCTCGATGAACGCAATCGCGATGCCGCCGATAAAATTCGCGAATTAATGTTCACATTCGACGATCTCGCGAAAATAGATTCGGCCGGAATTCAAACCTTACTACGAGTCGTTGAGAAGAAAACCTTAACGATCGCGCTGAAAGGTGCTTCCGAGGCCTTAAAATGGGCATTCTTCGATAATATGTCGGAGCGAGCCGAACAAATGATGCAGGAAGATATTGCGGCAATGGGCCCGGTGCGCTTGCGCGAAGTCGACGAAGCTCAAGCAGATATCGTCGCAATTGCAAAAGATCTGTCCACCAAAGGCGAAATCACAATTGCCGGCGGTACTGATGACGGCGAATTGATTTACTGACGTGATGCGCTTTTGCTCCGAGGACACAGAATGAGTTCAGGCCCAGAGAAATCAATTCGCCCGTTCGTTTTCGAACAATCATTCGATTCTCTCACTTCGCCGGAAGAATTAGAGACGATCAAACAGAAAGAGGAAGAAGAAGCGGCGCCGACATTTTCCGAAGAGGAATTGCAGGCGGCCCGCGAAGATTCCTACAAGCAAGGCTTACAGGCCGGCCTGCAAGAAGCGACAACCGGTATCGAACAGCAAGTCGCGACGACACTTGATGTCCTTGCAGGCACACTCGACAGATTGACTGAGCAACAACAACAAGCGAACGAACTCATCTCCCGCGAGACTATCGGACTAGCTGTCGCTGCTGTCGCCAAGCTTTTGCCGGAATTCATTCAAAGTTGCGGCACGACGGAAGTCGAAAAATTCGTCGGCGATATCATGTCGAGAATACTGGAAGAACCGCGAATTACGATCCGTGTCGCGGAAGGAATTCTACCCGAGATCGAACGTAACTTATTAGATCTGACAGGACGCATTGGCTTCAGTGGAATACTTGAGGTGACCGGCGATAGCGAATTAGGTCCAGCGGATTGCCGCATTCGATGGAGCGAGGGCGAAGCCGAGCGCATTATCGAGGCGACGTTGAAGGAAATAGAGGCTTTATCCCAAGCTGTACCTCGCCATGCGCCAACAACCCCGTTAGAAATTGGCGCGCAGCCGCCCGCACCCTTACCGATAGACGGTATGGAAACCGAAATGACAGCGGAAGCGGAAACAGCCCCAGAAGTTGCTGCGGCGGAGATGCCTGAGAGCTTGAATGTTACCGATGATGCCGTTCCGATGGACGCCGAAATCCTAGCGGCGGAACAAGGAACGGACTTTCCTCCAACTGATCCAGCGGAATCTCCCGGTGATCCGGATGGCGAAATCATTGACATTCCCCACAGTGACCTGGATCAAGAAGAAACAATCGATGATGTGTCGGAAATACCCGTGAATGCGGAACCGACATGAACCATCAAATTCCAATAGGAGGCCTATATGGTCGACGACGATAACCTGCAATTAAGCGAACTTGAAGCAGAAACGCCGGAGCCGTCGGGCAATGAAGAAGACGACTCCATGGATATGGGGGATATGGATGCCGGCTTACCACAGGGTGCCCAGGACCTCGAAGCCGTATACGATATCCCCGTTCAGGTTTCCGCTGTGCTCGGCAAGGCGTCGATGCAAGTGAGCCAATTACTTAAACTCGGGCGCGGCGCAGTTGTCGAACTAGACCGTAAGGTCGGGGAAGCGATCGATATATATGTCAACAACCGCCTTGTCGCGCGCGGCGAAGTCGTCGTCGTCGAAGACAAACTCGGCGTGACAATGACGGAGATCATTAAGTCGGACCAATCTTAACACTGACGGCAACTGGATAACGCACAAGATGTCGACCGATACCAATTCGGCCCCCCCTGAAAAGACCGAATTCGTTCGTGCGCCCTCAGTGCGCTCGATCGTCGATATCGCCACGCTTTTCGGTATTCTCGGTGCTTTCGCCCTGATCATCACAGCAATCGTGCTCGGCGGTAGCCCTTATGCCTTTATCGATATCCCGTCGATTTGCATCGTCATCGGCGGCACTTTCGGGATAACGATTGCATGCTATTCTTTCCGTGACGTCGGCACTGCATTCGCCATCGTCATGTCGACGGTCTTTTATCACACACGTAACCCGGCATCGGCCGCCTTGCATGTCTTGCAACTCGCCGATCTCTCCCGGCGCAAAGGCCTGCTGGCGATGGAGCCGTATGTTCCCCGCTTGATGAACGAAGAAATGCTACACAAAGGCCTCAAGATGTTGCTCGACGGTTCGTCCGGCGACGAAATTGAGCGCATCATGCAAGGGGAAATGCAAGCAGCAGCGCGAAGACATACACGTACCGTCGGTGTTTTGCGCAAGGCAGCCGAAATATCTCCCGCCATGGGACTGATTGGCACCCTCGTCGGCTTAGTTCAAATGCTCGGCAATCTCAGCGATCCAAGCACCATCGGTCCCAGCATGGCAGTCGCCCTGCTCACCACTTTTTACGGTGCGGTGATGGCCAATATGATCTTTTCACCCCTCGCCTCGAAGCTCGAACGAAACTCTAGCGAGGACGCTCTAATCAACCAAATTCACGTCATGGCGACTGCTTCGATGGGTCGTCACGAAAATCCACGGCGTCTTGAGATGCTGCTGAACACGATCCTCCCACCGGATCAACGGATTGAATACTTTGGCTAATGTCGAACAAAGGTAAGAGAACAGGAAGAAAATGAAAGTTTTGATCGTCGGCAGACTGGAAGGCCATATCACGGAGGCGAGCAAGATTGCCCTCATGCGCGGTGCGAAAGTCACACACGTCAACACCGTATCGGAAGCCATGAATGCATTGCGCTCCGGTCAAGGCGCCGAAGTCGCCATGGTCGATGTCAATTTAGACGTCGGCGATATGGTAAAGCAGCTTGCCACGGAACGAATCAACCTGCCGATCGTAGCTTGCGGTATCGGCAACGATAGCAACGCCGCCGTTAATGCCATCAAGGGTGGGGCGAAAGAATATGTTCCCCTGCCCCCCGACCCCGAACTAATCGCAGCGGTCTTGGAAGCGGTCAGCCAGGAAAGCAATGCTATCGTCCATGCCGACCCAGCAATGAAAAAGGTGCTGGCATTTGCCGACAGAATTGCGCCATCGGATGCCTCCGCCTTGATCACTGGGCAATCGGGCACCGGTAAAGAGCTCATGGCCCGTTACATTCATGCCAAGAGCAACCGTTCCACAAGTAATTTCGTCGCGGTAAACTGCGCGGCTATTCCTGAAAACCTTCTGGAATCTGAACTTTTCGGCCACGAAAAAGGCGCGTTTACAGGAGCCATCGCCCGACGCATCGGTAAATTCGAGGAAGCCAACGGCGGCACCATTCTCCTTGACGAGATCAGCGAGATGCATACGCGTCTACAAGCAAAACTATTGCGCGCCATCCAAGAACGCGAAATCGACCGGGTAGGTGGAACCCAGACGATCAAGGTCGATGTCAGAATTTTGGCGACTTCGAACCGAAATCTCGAGGAATCGGTTCGTCTCGGAGATTTCCGCGAAGATTTATTCTTCCGCCTCAACGTCATCGAAATCGAACTTCCGTCACTGCGCAAACGGCCGCTGGATATCCCGGTTTTGGCGAATTTCTTCATCGAGAAATATTCCGAAGCGAATGGAGTCGAACGTCTGCCCATTGGCGATCAAGCAATGGCACAACTGCAAAGTCACGGGTGGCGCGGTAATGTACGCGAATTAGAAAACACGATGCATAGAGCCGTATTACTCGCGCAAGGTACTGAAATCGGAACCGACGCGATTATCTTAAGCGGAGCCAGTGATGAGGTTGCATCGATCGCCGCAACCGCGGCCGCCTCCGTCATTGAGAATGGGTCAGCGGAAATCACTGACGAGAATCATACCAAGGGGTTGGTCGGCCGTACCGTCGCTGAAGTCGAGCGTGACCTTATCATAGACACCCTTCAACATTGTCTCGGCAACCGGACGCACGCCGCGAATATTCTCGGTATTTCGATCCGGACATTGCGCAACAAATTGAAACTATATAACGACGACGGTATGGCCGTTCCCATGCCTGGTGAAAGTTAATCAAGAGGAAAATCCGTGTGATGGCTATTAATGCCAGGGAAAGTTTATGAGCGAATCCGCGCCCGATCAGGCAACGGAATCAGGTGATGGAAATTCCGACGGTCCGGCATTCCAAATCCCTGAAATATTTAAGCGTGGAGATATTGCGCTTGCACTGGGCGTCATCGCGATACTCGTCGTGCTCCTTCTTCCAATGCCAACCTGGCTCTTGGATTTCTCTCTCGCAATCTCGATTACCTTTTCCTTAGTCATCTTGATGACGGTTCTTTTCATTCAGAACCCCTTGGAATTAAATACGTTTCCGACACTCTTGTTGATCGCAACAATGTTGCGCCTTGCATTAAACCTCGCGTCCACGAGGTTAATTTTGGCGGACGGCCATACCGGAGGTGCCGCTGCCGGACAGGTTATTCAGGCCTTCGGTAACTTCGTTGTCGGCGGCAATTACGTCATAGGTATCATCGTCTTCGGCATTCTCGTCATTGTTAACTTCGTCGTCATTACAAAGGGCGCTGGCCGCATCGCCGAAGTCGCGGCGCGTTTCAGCTTAGACGCCATGCCCGGCAAACAAATGGCGATCGATGCAGACCTGTCCTCGGGTTTGATCGGCGAAGAGGCGGCACGTAAGCGCCGCAGCCAATTGGAGGAAGAAAACTCCTTCTTCGGCGCGATGGACGGTGCCTCGAAATTCGTTAGAGGCGACGCCATTGCCGGCCTCCTGATTACGTTCATCAATATTGTCGGTGGCATCATCATCGGCACGGCGCAGCAGAATATGACCCTCGGTAATGCTGCTGAAACATATACCCTACTGACCATCGGTGACGGTCTGGTCACACAAATCCCGGCCCTAGTCGTCTCGATCGCCGCCGGTATGCTGGTCACGAGATCCGGCGTCCAGGGTGCCGCGGATGAAGCCGTCCTCAGTCAACTCACGCATTATCCGATCGCTATGACCCTCGCGACGGGCGTGCTCGTGACGATCGCCGTCCTCCCGGGAATGCCGGCCCTTCCCTTCCTGATCATCGCCTCGATCACCGGGTACAACGCGTTCGCCCTGAGCGCGCGAAACAAAAGGGAGGAGGAAGATGAAGCCAAGGCGGAGGAAGAAAAACACACTGCACCGCCACCGGAAGAACCCATCGGTGCCGCACTCCAAATCGATAATATCCGCTTAGAATTGGGTTATGGTTTGTTATCGCTGATCAACAATCCGAGTGAGCGGCGCCTCACGGACCAAATCAAAGCGTTGCGCCGACAATTGGCGGGTGAAATGGGTTTCATCATGCCCGCTGTCCGTATCCAGGACAATCTTCAGCTACCGCCCAACAACTATATCCTGCGGGTCAAGGAGATCGAAGCGGGGACCGGCGAGCTTCGGCCCAATAACCTGCTGGTCATGGACCCCAGAGGCGAGCAAATCTCGCTTCCGGGAGAATCGACCATCGAGCCGACATTCGGCTTGCCCGCAATGTGGGTTGGCGAACAACACCGCGAGGAAGCAATGTTCCGCGGCTTTACCGTTGTCGACGCGCCAACAGTCATCACAACGCATCTGACGGAAATCGTCCGCGATAACATGTCCGAACTACTGTCCTTCTCCGAGACG
>JABJCS010000638.1 GCA_018665505.1 Alphaproteobacteria bacterium | reverse complement strand
TTTATCACCGCCAAGCAGTTTCTCCGGATCGAACGGTACAACGTGAAAGCCAAGTCGCTCCGCCACCGCCATCAAATGTCCGGCGTCATTTTCATCCTCCCGCCAGGCCAGTGACAATCGGCGGGTGGTCAGATTAGCACGCGCTTCGACGACACCTGTTTCCTTCTCAAGGGCGCTCTCGATCCGATTGACGCAACCACCGCAATGCATGCCGTCGACGAGCAAGTTGAGCCGAGAGATACCGTCAACTGCTTCGATATAAGGTCGAAGGCCTTCTTCGACCCTACTTGCATCAGAATTCCGCTCAGCTTGGTCCGCAAGGCGGGCATTCATCTGAGAACCACACGATCTTGCATCAGAAAACGATCCTCACCTCGATTAGCCGCCACGCGAACGTCCCATTGACCCGCCATGGGGAATGCGAACTCCGCAGCATACCGGCCGCCGCCAAGCGATTGTAGCGGCAATTTGAAATCGTGGCCCTCGTGGGTGGGTCGAATGAAACTTGAATGCACATCCACGCCGCTAAGGGCACCACCATTCCTGTCGAGTAAAGATACCACCAATCGGGCTCTGTGGTCATCAAGCGCTTGGACCTCAATTCGGACATCCCATCCGAGCGCCTTCTGCCGATCGCTATCGGCGAGGATGCGATTATACGCCAGACCTTCGTTGTAATGGTGTTTGGTCTCCAGCCCCGTCCAACTGTTGAGAGCAAAATAGACGAAAATAGCATTGGCGATGAAGATCAGACCGAAGAATGCTAAGAATCCGAAAAGAACATGCTTGCCGGTGATTTCGCGAACTGCGGTCATTTCTTCGGTCCTCTAAAGACACTGCCGTGCCGGTGTTCCTGCTTCCCGGATTCGATCAATCGGAATTGGAAATCGGTCGCATCGCTCTTCAAACTCTTCCGCTCAACCGACACAAAAACCCGGTAACTCGATACCTGGTCCGGGTCCGCAACCAAGGTTTGGACGGCCAGTTTCTTATCGCTGCCAACAAGTTTCATTTGGGGTAATTGCAACCCCTCAATCGCGAGACTGAAAATTCGGGCATCTGGATCCTTGTTCAATATCTTGAACGTATAGCCATTTCGAACCGACCCATCCGACAGTGTGACGAACAATGGATTACGGTCACGCAGGATGTTGATCTCCAGATCGCTCCGTGTCGCCAAGGAGAGAAAAATGACACCGCCGACAATCGCCAGCAACAAGAAGTAAATCAGCGTGCGTGGGCGAATAAAACGAAATCGAGGTTTCTCTCCCTTCTCACGCGCCACCAAATTGGCGGTCGTCGTGTAATCGATCAGATTCCTCGGCCGACCAATCCGATCCATAACTTCGTTGCACGCGTCGATGCAGAGCGCACAACCAATGCATTCCAGTTGATTGCCGTCACGAATATCAATACCGGTCGGGCAGACCGCGATACATTGTTTGCAATCGACACAATCACCGCGGTCGTCGAAACTCTCTCCTTTGCGATACCGGTCCCTTGGTTCGCCGCGCCAATTCTGATAGGTGACGACCAAGGTTTCCTCATCGAACATAGCCGCCTGAAAGCGTGGCCACGGGCACATATAAGTGCAGACCTGTTCGCGCGCGAGGCCACCCAGGAGATATGTTGTCGTCGCAAACAAGCCGATGAAGAACAACACCGCCAACGGAACTTCGAAGTGAATGATCTCCTGGATCAGCGTCGGCGCATCGTTAAAATACATGATCCAGGCGCCGCCGGTCGCAATGGAGATCGCGATCCAGATGGCATGTTTCAGCACCCGTTTGCCGATTTTAGTTGCCGACCACGCGGCATTGTCTAATCGAATGCGGGCTCCACGGTCGCCTTCAACCATGCGTTCGACGGCAATAAACAAGTCCGTCCAAACCGATTGCGGGCAAAAATGACCGCACCAGACGCGACCGAACAAGGCGGTGACCAAGAACAACCCGAAGGCCCCGATCATCAGCAATCCGGCGAGGTAGTATACTTCTTGCGGCCAAATCTCGATCCACAGGAAATACGCCCGGCGGCTCGCCATGTCGACGAGGAATGCCTGATCCGGCTGATCCGGGCCTCGGTCCCAACGCAGCCAGGGCGCTAGATAATACGCGCCCAAACAAAGCGTCAAAGCGGTCCATTTCAGACGGCGAAAGAGACCCTTAATGTGCTTCGGGAAAACTTTTACCCGAGGCGCATAAAGCGGCAGCTCTTCACGCTGTTCGCGGACGGATCTCGCGTCCTCGACCTGAATGTCGTTGACCGCATCGTTCATTCCATAGTGTCCCTTACGCGAGGTGACAGGTTATTGCCCGCCTCCTAGAGAGTGCACATAGACCGTCAGCATCTTCAGGGTCGTATCATCGAGCCGCCC
>JABJCS010000637.1 GCA_018665505.1 Alphaproteobacteria bacterium | reverse complement strand
GGCCTGACCAGGACGATGTTATTCCAATCGTCGAGTGCCGCGGTCCAGCCCGGGCGGACCACCGTGGTGCTGTCGTATTCCTCGACGATGAGAGGTCCAGGACGCGGGGCGGGTCCAAGGTCGTTTCGCGCGATGATCGGGGTGGCAACCCAACCATGCTCCTCACCGTAATAGGCATCCCGATGCCCGGATTTAGCCAAGCCTTCTGGCACGGTCACTTTGTCGGGCACGCGCGATGTCGCGGACAAGCCTCGACCGACAGCTTTGATGGTGACGAACTGCACGCTTTCCTCGTCCGAGCGATAACCGAAGGTGGCTTCGTGGGCTTGCGCGAAGGTCTCCTCGATCTCTGCAAGTTTGGCGGCGTTCAAGGGCGGATTCGGGATCGGCAGGGTCAGCGCGGTATTCTGGCCGACATAGCGCAAATCGGCGAAACACCTTACGTTCCGGGAATCAGGCTCATAGCCGTCGGCGGCAATCAATCCATCGGCCTCGTCCCACAACCCCGCCAGCACCGTGTTGCAGTGCTCCAAATCGATCGCGTCAAACGGTTGGTAGAAGGCGCGGATGCATTGGTGCTCGATATCCGCGAAAAGCAGGCCGAGGGCGCTGAACAATCCAGCGGCGGGTGGCACCAGGACATGTTGGCAACGCAAGGATTCGGCCAGATTACAGACATGTACGCCGCCATTACCGCCGAACGCCATCAAGGGAAATCCAGCCGGGTCGAGGCCACGTTCCGACGAGACGGCGCTCAGCGCGCGCATCATTCGGGCATTGGCGATCAGATGAACGCCGTACGCAGTATCGGTGATTTCTTGCCCAAGGCGCTTGGCGATATCGCTTAACGCAGCTTCAGACTTCTCGCGGTTCAGCGTAAGTTCGCCGCCGACCAGTGCCCCCGGATTGATATACCCAAGATGTAAATTCGCATCCGTTACCGTCGGCTCCGTGCCACCTTGGTCGTAGCACACCGGCCCTGGCATCGCCCCGGCACTTTGTGGGCCGACTTGGATGCCGCCGCCGGAATCGATCCAGGCGATGCTGCCGCCGCCGGCGCCAACTTCGGCAATGTCGATGGTGGGGGCTTGCACCAGATATCCGGAACCCTGGGTCATGCGGTGGCCGAGTGCCGCATCACCACCGACTTCGGTTTCGGGCGCCATGGAGAATTCGCCGTCAGCGATGATGGTTGCCTTCGCGGTCGTGCCGCCCATGTCGAAGACGATACAATCGTCGTAGCCTAGTTTTTGCCCCAGCCGCTGGGCGCCGACGACTCCGGCGGCAGGTCCGGACTCGATCACGAAGATTGGTTTTTCCGCCGCCACTCGCGCCGGAAGCACCCCTCCGTTCGACTGCATGATGTTCAACGGGACGCCAATTCCGATATCCTGTAAGCGCGCTTCCAGGCGTTCGGTATAGCGTTCAATCACGGGGCGGATATAGGCGTTTACCACCGCGGTACTAGTGCGCTCGTACTCTTGAATTTGCGGCACCAGTTCACTCGAAAGCGTGACCGAGACGCCTGGCAAACGGTCCCGTAGGATTTTCGCGGCTTGTTCTTCATGCTCGGGATTTACATAGGCATTGATGAAACAGACGGCTAACGCATCGACCTTTTCCGCGAGGCAGCGCTCGGCGACTGCTTCCAGGGCATCGGCGTCTAGCGGTCGGTCGATCGCTCCGGTGGCGGTAATCCGCTCCGGCACCGTGAACCGCAGGCGGCGCTCAACCAAAGGGTCCGGTTTTCGAAAGCTCACATCGTAGAGTCGAGGCGCGCGGAATCGCGCGATCTCCAAGACATCGCGAAAGCCTTCCGTGGTGATCAAGGCGACGGTGACGCCTTTGCGTTCGATGATGGCATTGGTGGCGACCGTGGTGCCGTGTGCCAGTTCGACGATGTCCGACGCCTTCACGCCAGTTGTATTCAGGAGCTCCCGCACACCCTCCTCGATGGCCCGGCTGTAGTCGTCCGGCGTCGAGAGAATCTTCTTGTTGTGAAGCGCGCCGCTTTCGTCGAGTAACACAATGTCGGTGAAGGTGCCGCCGATATCGACGCCAAGTCTAAAGCCGCTCATTCCGCGGGCCCTCCCTTGTTTTGCCGCAGTGCGCTGGTCGCAGCGATATCCAACACCGCATTGGAATCAACGATAACGCCGTATTCGACCTTTGCATGATCGGCAGAGAGTTTTTCTTGTCTCACATCTTCGGCGACCGCGTGCGGGTCGCGCTCGAACGGTTCGCCGTAGCCGCCAGAGCCCGCCATCTCCGCGCGGAAGGTCTCGCCCTGGCGCATCGTTTGCACGAATTTCGAGGGTGCTTCCTCGCGCTTGCCGTCACGTACAAAATAGGATTTTGACAGTGCGCCGGGTTTACCGCCGAAAATTCCCCAACACGGAAAGACATGACGGTCGGCGCGTTGCTGGACGATGGCTTCGTCTGCCGTCAGCCGGTATTGGCGCACCATACCGAGGGCGCCTCTATATTTCCCGGGGCCACCAGTGTCCGGTAGAAACCCGTACTCGTCGATCAGGAGCGGATTCTCCGCCTCGATGATTTCGACCGAGGTATTCGCCATATTGCCGAGCCAATAGGGCCCCGCATCCTGGCCATCTTGATCGGGCCCACCACCACGGCCGGTCACATTATGAAATTCCACATGCAGGAAGCGCTTTCGGTCCGCGTCGATACCGGTGACGGAGAGGCCCAATTCGTTACCACCGGGGCAGGCCGGCATCTTTCCCGGATACAGCTTGGCCAACGCCCCGGTCACCACCGTGCGGACCCGGTAGCCGCCTTGGCCGCGGGCGCCGACGGCGGCGGGGAATTGCGGGTTCACCCAACAGCCTTTCGGCGCGATGACCGTGATCGGACGGTAAAACCCGACATTGTTCGGCGTCTCCGCCGGCAGTACGGCGCGCAGCCCCGCATAAGTCAGCGACGCGGTGAACCAGTAATTCGGGTGCAAGGCACCGCCCTTTTGCGGCGACGTGCCGGTGTAATCGGCGATGATCTCATCGTCTTTTACAGTGAGCTTCAGTTTAATTTCCACGGGGCCTCCACCGACACCGTCATCGTCGTTGAATTCGGTGAATTCGGCTTCGCCATCGGGCAACGCGCGTATGCTGTTCCGCACCAAGCGTTCAGTATAGTCGATCAACGCGCGCATATAAGTCTTCAACTCGTCGGTGCTGTACGTCTCTGCCAGTTTCAATATTTCCGCTTCGCCGGAGATCAGCGCGGCGAGTTGCGCCCGAACGTCCCCCATCACGGTGTTGGGCACTCTCGTGTTGTGTTCGATCACGCGCAGCAACGTATCGTTCGGTTTGTCCGCGACATAGATTTTGCTCGGCGGAATGCGAAGGCCCTCTTGATAAATCTCGTCGCTATCTGCCGCCTGCCCGCCCGCGACCCGACCGCCAAGATCGGTGTGGTGCAGAATAAGGCCTAGAATGCAGATGCGTTCGCCGTCCTTGTAGACGGGGCGGAACATGAAAATGTCGTTGAGATGACTGGCCCCAGCGTAAGGGTCGTTACTGGCGAGAATGTCGCCCGGCTGGATGTCATCACCGAAATAATCGAGACAGCCGCGCAGGGCCGGCATAGTGGCGCCTAGGTGCCCCGGCAGCGCCAACCCTTGTGCCACCATATCGCCATCCGCATCGAGGATGGATGCGGAGAAATCCATGTTCGATTTAACCAGGGTTGAACGCGATGTGCGCAGTACCGACACCATCATGTTGTCAGAGACCATGACGAGCGCGTTCTTAATTAATTCAAGGCGTATAGGATCGACCATGGGTGGGTCCCGTTGGAAATGACAATGAGCGAGGCGAATGCCTCACTCAGTCATTTACGGTCGAATGGCGCGGTGAAAAGCGGTGTTGTTTTTTATTCCTGCAATCCGTCGCGCCCGAGCGCGCGGTTTAGGAGTAAAAAGAGCCGACCGACATCTGCCGTCATGAACGTCGAATGGAGTAGGTTCTCGGGATCGACGGCTTCTGATTCCCGTACTAGGCGGTCAAATTCGTCGACGAAGCGGGTCACATACTGCCGCATCTCGTCGTCGCTCTTTAGCTTCTCGGTGATCCGCCCGACTATGGCCGCTTGTTTACCCTTCAACAGATTGCGCGTGAAGATAGTGCGGTCGCCGTTGGTGTAGCGCTTCCAATCCGCATCGGGTACTTCAGCGTTGAGTAGGCGGGTAAGGTCGATGGAAAGGGAGTTCAAATCCTCGACAATGAAGCGCGCGGTCTTCAAGAATAGGTCGCGGCGCAGGGTCAGGTCTTCCTCCTGCAAGCTGCGAGCTTGTTCCGCCGCCGCTGCCGAGGCTTTCATCAACTTGGTCGCCTGATCGTCGAAAATCTCTCCCGCGTCCAAAGTCTTGGAGACTGAGGATTCGAGGGCCGTCAGAAGATCGCCGGTGTTTTTCGTGAAGGATTGTGTTGCGTCATCGGCGTTGGTTTTGGCTTCCTTCGCGGCTTCGCTAAAGACCGTGGTTTGCTTCGCTAGGGAATCCAAAGCTTCCTTGACCTGCCGGTTGGTTTGATCGGAGGTTTCCGCCAATCCTTCGGTTTGCTCGCGGAAAGCGGCGTTCAAGGCTTTCAATCGCGACGACAGCAATTCGGTCGAGCCGTTCAGATCCGCCGATTGTTGCGCGAAAGCGTCGCCAATGAGGCGAATGCGATCCGCTGCATCCGAGGCTGCGCGCGAGAGCTCCTCCGATTCCAAGCTGAGCGCTTCCCGGTTGTCGTTGACCTGCATGCCAACCTGGATCGACGCGGTGGTGAAGCGTTCGGTTTGCTGGGTAAAGCGGTCGCCGACGTCGTCAAGCATACCGAGCGCCGTGGAGATACCATCCTTTAGCCCGTCGATCTCGGTATTGAATCCGCTGCCGGCGCCGATGATTCGCTCACGCACTGCTTCGGCCGCTTGCTCGAGGGAGGCGATTTGCGCCTTCAGCGTCTCGCTGATTTTGTCGGTCTGTCCGCGTGCGTCCTCGGTGGCTTGGCCAAGGCTCGATGTTTGTTCCGCCACGGCTGTGCGAATGCCTTTTGACTGTTCGGCGAGGTGGTCCGCCAATTGCCGGAGTTCCTGACTGTCAGCGCGTAAGGATTCGCGAATGTTGTTGGCTTCGTCGGAAGCCTGCGTCGCGACGTCCTTCAATTCAGTGGTCTGATCCTGAATGATGTTGCGGATACCGCTGACTTGCGTGGCTGCATAATCCGACGCGGTGCGCAGTTCTTGGCTTTGTTTGTGTAGCAGCTCGCCAATGGTCTTGGCTTGCGCGGTGGACCAATCTGCGGATTCTTGCAGGGACTGTGCTTGTAGCCGCATGGATTCGCCGATGCTGCGGGCTTGCGCGATGGCCG
>JABJCS010000636.1 GCA_018665505.1 Alphaproteobacteria bacterium | reverse complement strand
TGGTCTATCGCGTCCATGATTTCGCGCCGGAGCCGGACACAACTGTGGTGGTGAATTGCGCCGGGCGAACTCGCTCGATCATTGGTGCGCAAACCCTAATTAACGCCCGTATACCGAATAAGGTCGTAGCCCTTCGTGGTGGCACAATGGGGTGGCGATTGGTTGGGTTCGAGCTGGATCACGGCAGCGACCGCAGCTATGGCGATCTCAGCGACGCAGCGCGGGACCAAGCGGTCACCTATGCGGACGGCATGAAGACGCATTGGAGCGTGAAGACAATCGACCGAGCGATGCTGGCGAACTGGCGCACCGAAGAAGACCGCACAACCTATCTTCTCGATGTTCGCAGCCAGGAAGAGTTTGAGGCCGGACACATGCCGGGATCAACCTTCGCGCCGGGTGGCCAACTCGTCCAAGGAACCGATCAATGGTGCGGCACCAAGGGTGGGCGCATCGTGCTGCTGGACGACGAGACCAATGTTCGCGCGGTGACGACGGCCCATTGGTTGGTCCAGATGGGTTGGGACGTCAATGTCCTCGATGGCGGGATCGGCGCGGACGGCACCGAGACCGGCATGCCGAAGGCACCGACGCTTGGGCTCGATCAATTAGTGTTAGAGGAAATGGATGGCGCCGCCGTCGCCGCCGGCCTGGCGGCGGGAACGCTGGCGCTGGCTGAGACGGACATCAGTGTCGAGTATGTTGATTCGCGACTTCCTGGCGCTACCTGGGGCGTGCGTCCGCGCGCGCAAGCACTACTCGATGCTATGGCCGATACCCCGAAGATCGTACTCTATTCGATGCACGAGACCCGCGCGCGCTTAATCGCCTTCGATCTTCAAGCCATGACCGATAAACCGATCGCCATTTTGTCGGGTGGCCGCGAGCGTTGGGGACAAGAGAGCCGCCCCATCGAGCCAACGCCTGAAAATACCTTAAGAGCGGAAGATCGCATTGATTTTCTGTTTTGGGTGCATGACCGCCATCTTGGAAACGATCAGGCCGCTCGGGATTATCTCGCCTGGGAAGAACAGCTTCCGGCGCAAATTGAGGCCGATGGCGACGCGACGTATAATATCACAACACTCTGATTATACTTATTATTCACGCGCATTACTCTTCCGGAACTCCAGTTTCGCTGCCCAATTTGCGGTGTTGTTAAAGTAAAGTCGTTAAAAAATACCTAAAATTTTAAATTAATTGTGGATATTATGCGCGATTTAGAATACACTTCTAGATGATATTCGACTGTTGTTTTTCGCCTATCGAGGGGAGGTTGAAAAATTCACCGTGCATATGTCCATAAGACTTCCAAAAAGTTCAACACCGAGCCGACGCCGATTAAGCGTATTGATGCTCGTTATCTACGCCATGATTGTGGGGATAACCTACGTTGTTTTTGAAGTAACGGACTTCGCGATCTGGCTGTCGCAATTAACGCAATCCCATATCGCCTATCAGCTAAATACTTTGACACTCACGCTGGCCGTCGCATTGGCTTTAGCGATTTTCCACGGCGTCAGACAATCGCGTGAACGAACCACCGTGGAACGGGCGCGTGAGCAGGCCGAATACGACCTCGCGGAAAGCATGGTACGGACCGAAACGGAGCGGGCGCTTCGCTTGGGACGGCGTCCTGCATGGGACTTCAGCTCGAACCGGGGTAACCCCTGCGAAACCAATCTAGAAGCCGCGATTGAAGCCATGCGGATTTAGGCGCACTGCTGCAAAACAAATTCGGCCTTGAGGGCGAGAACGCGAAAGCGATCGACCACATCCTCTTCAATGTGATCGACAACCTGCAAATTTCGATGCGCAATGCCTGTGACCTCAGCCGGAACAACGCCGATCAGTCCAATGACATCGCCGTCGACAACAGGCGGCAATACTTCCTACTGCGGCTCCTAACTTCCCGGGTCGCCCCCTTCTTTCGCCAAGACAATAGCGGAGAGACGACGATTTCACGCGAATTCGTCGTCGGTTTCGATCTTTTCCTGCGGCACACGTTTGGCGATACGATGTACGAATTGCTGAACGAAGAGGCGGCAAAAATCATGCGTGCCCTCCCGTCCGATATCGACAACCAATTGTGGCTGCATCTGATGGCCGATGAGCGCTATCGCAACTTCGGCCTCAGATTGCTGACCAAGCTGCAAACCGCGTTCGATGATTTCAGCCGTGGTCACTCGCATTTCATGACGATTGTCGGCAAGCATCGTGGCGGCGGCATCAGCGCCAGCGGGTTGAGCAAGGAATTCACTGACGCGGAATTCGCGACCATCTTCAGCGCCCTCTTCGGCGATCTGTGGGAATTCGTCGAAACCGAGGAAAATCGCGCTTGGCTCGACTATCTGTGTGGGGCCGGTGCATCTGATTCGGTACGGCGGACCTATATGAACTTCTCGCTCTCGATTATGGCGCTCATGCCCGAGAGCGACGCACCGGAGTTGCTGTTGTCGGAAGGCTCCGCGATCCACTAGATCATCGTCCACAAGGCAGCACCGAGGTTGCGCCAAATACTGGCGGAACCTCGATTCCCCCGCTAAAACGTCCATCGGAACCAGAATCTCGGGCGCAGGATCGCGCTCGAGCGAACCAAACCGGAGGACGGGCATGCTGATCGCGGGAAATTGGGCAGAGCGCAAAAGCGGAGAGACTTTCGAGGTAACCAATCCCGCCAACGGTGACGTCATCACTGAATTGCCGGATGGCGGCCGCGAAGAAGCCGCGCGTGCGATTGACGCCGCATACGAAGCCTTCCCCGCCTGGGCCGCGGCGACCGCCTATGACAGATCGAAAATTCTCTATCGCGCCTGGCAATTGATGCTCGAGCGCAAGGACCATCTGGCCCGCACGATGACGGAAGAACAGGGCAAGCCGTTGCGCGCGGCGACGACGGAAGTGCAATACGCCGCCGACTTCCTGCTGTGGTTCGCGGAAGAAGCCAAACGCGTCTATGGCGAGACCATCCCCTCGGCCCGTCCCGATCAACGTTTCATCATCATGCATCAGCCGGTCGGCGTGGTGGCAGCGGTGACACCGTGGAATTATCCGGTCTCGATGATCACCCGCAAGGTCGGCCCCGCATTAGCCGCTGGGTGCACGGTAGTCCTGAAACCGGCGGAAGCCACGCCGCTTTGCGCCATCGAAACCTTCAAGATTTTGGAAGAAGCCGGTGTGCCGAAAGGCGTCATCAATTTGGTCACTGCGAAAGACCCAAGACCGGTCGGTGAGGAATTCGTCAGCAACCCCAAAGTGGCGAAGTTGACTTTCACCGGCTCCACCGCCGTCGGCAAAATGTTGGCGGGCAAGGCCGCCGCCAATATGAAACGCGTCTCCTGCGAGCTCGGCGGCCACGCGCCCTTTATGGTGTTCGAGGATGCGAACCCGGTCCATGCGGCCAAAGGAGCGCAGCTCGTAAAATTCCTGAACACCGGACAAGCCTGCATTAGCCCGAACCGCATGTATGTCGCGGAAAAGCTGGTCGACGATTTCGTCGGCACACTGCAGGAACGCGTCTCCAAGATGAAGGCCGGCAACGGATTCGAGGAAGGCGTCACCATCGGCCCGTTGGTCAATGAAGCTGCGGTCGCCAAGGTCGAAACCCAGGTCGAAGACGCGAAGGCACAAGGTGCCGAAGTCGTCTGCGGTGGCGAGCGCCTCACAACCGGGGACCTTGGCAAAGGAAATTTCTATGCGCCGACAGTGTTGAACGGCGTCACGCCGGAGATGCGGATTTATCGGGAAGAAACCTTTGGCCCAGTCGCTCCGATCATCCC
>JABJCS010000635.1 GCA_018665505.1 Alphaproteobacteria bacterium | reverse complement strand
TAGCACCATTGTCGGTGCAAAGCGCTGGTGGTGGTGCCACGAATTGCAATCCAGCTTTAGCGGCGGTTTCCTTAAGAGAGACGCGCAAGGTGAGATTTGATGCGACGCCCCCAGCAGCGACCAAGGTATTTCCGTCCGGATAATCGGCTTTAAAGCGCTGGATCGCATTGGTGGTGCGGTCGGAAACCACGTCTGCCGCCGCCAATTGGAACGACGCGGCAATATTGGCAACCGTAGCAGGAGCATCGAGATCGGTGTCCGGTTTCTCCGCCAACCTCCGAACCGCTGTCTTGAGGCCGGAGAACGAAAAATCGCAATTTGGGCGTCCCTTCATCGGGCGCGGCAATTGATAGGTGAGCGGATCACCTTCGCTGGCGATGTTCTCAATTGAAGGGCCACCCGGATAGGGGAGACCCAGCAATGCGGCAGTTTTATCGAAAGCTTCGCCGATGGCGTCGTCGATTGTAGCGCCATAAATCGTGTGTCGATTCGGTCCGGCAACAGCGACAAATTGGCTGTGTCCGCCAGATACCAATAAGGCCAAATAGGGAAACGCGATGTTATTCGTAAGGCGCGGCGTGAGCGCATGGGCTTCCATGTGATTGATGGCGATAAACGGTAATTCGTGCACAAGTGCGATGGACTTTGCGGCCATTAACCCAATCATCACACCGCCAATTAGGCCAGGGCCTGCTGTCGCCGCAACGCCATCGAGGTCTGAAAATTTCACACCGGCATTGTCCAACGCGGAACGTATAATTCCGGGCAGATGCTGCAGATGACTGCGGGCGGCAATTTCGGGGACTACACCGCCGTATGGACGGTGTTCACCAAGCTGCGATAGAATTCTATTGGAAAGAATTCGGCGGTCGTCTGCGACGATTGCGACGGCTGTTTCGTCGCATGATGTTTCGATGCCCATTACCAACATGATGCTCTAGCTTGTATGAGGTGATGTCCGAAGGTGCAAATCTCTTTCGGTCCTGTCGTTGAAACAATAAATATGTGACATGAAAATGAATGACGAGAAAATCTTAAGGCTTGGAACGCGCGGCTCACCTCTGGCATTGATTCAAGCAGAGTTGGTGCGGGATCGTTTGATAGCGGCTCATGCGGATTTAGCGGTAGAAATTGTGGTCATTTCGACGACCGGAGACCGCATTCAAGACCGGACGCTCGCGGCAATCGGTGGCAAAGGCCTGTTCACCAAGGAAATCGAGCAAGCGCTATTCGATGGAAGAGTGGACATTGCCGTTCATTCGGCGAAGGACATGCTCACAGAATTCCCGGCTGGTTTGGTTTTAGGTCCGATCCTCACGCGCGAGGATTCGAGAGATGCGCTGATATCTCGAGACGGTCAGGATCTCGATAGTCTGGCGTCAGGAAGCGTCATTGGTACCGCTTCCTTACGCCGCCAGGCCCAGATATTGGCGCGACGACCGGATCTGACCGTGATTCCGTTTCGCGGCAATGTGCAGACGCGATTGCGAAAATTAAAAGATGGCGAGGCGGATGCTACAATTTTGGCAATGGCGGGTCTTAATAGGCTTGAGAACACCGGAGTCGTTTCCGAATTGCTGGAAACGGACAAGCTTTTACCGGCTGTGGGACAAGGTGCGATCGCGCTGGAGATACGGGAGAGTGATGTTGATACCTTGGAGCTATCTCAGGTTCTCAACGACGAGGTGACGGCGGCAGAGGTGACGGCGGAAAGAGCGGTTCTCGCGGAGCTCGACGGGTCCTGTCGCACGCCGATTGCGGGGCTCGCGGAGGAGAATGAGGGTACTATCCATTTGCGGGCGCTTGTGGCCAAACCGGATGGGTCAATTGTTCATGCGACGGAGCGTCGGGGGCAAATCTCCGACGCCTTAAAGATGGGAATAGATGCCGGGCAAGAATTAAAGTCGACGGCTGGACCTGACTTTTTGCCATGACGTCGGAATCCCGACCGCGCTGTGTCTTGAATACGCGGCCGTTGGAAGATGCTGCGGAACTGAATGAGCGATTGTCGCAACTCGGTATGACCGTAGTCTCCGAGCCCTTATTGCAGATATCGTTTTTCGATGGGGCGGCGCCCGATCTGGAGAATTTTAAGGCGCTAATTTTTACGTCCAGGAATGGCGTGAGGGCCTTTGCGCGCGTTTCCGCGCAACGCGACATACCGGTATTTGCGGTTGGCGACAGTACCGCCCGGTTCGCGCAGGAAGCGGGCTTTCAGCAAGTGTTCAGTGCTGACGGTAACGTGGAATCGCTGGCCGCTCTGATAGTGCGAACAATTGGACCCGTATCGGGCCCGCTTCTACACGTGGCGGGTAGCGTTACAGCTGGCGATCTGAGTGGAGAGCTGCAACGATTGGGATACCAGATAGTCAGAAAAGCGATGTACGAATCACGGATGTCGGAAGAATTGAGTACGCGTACAATTCAAACTATTCGGAATGGAGCGGTCGATTGTGTTGCGTTATTCTCTCCGAGAACCGCGCGTACGTTTGCTAAGCTGGCGGAATATTCGGGTATCCTTGATCGTGGCCAGGATATGTCAGTTATATGTCTTAGTCCGGCGGTGGCCGTACCGGTTAAAGGAATACCATGGCGCCAAATATTGATTGCGAGCGAACCAAATTTCGAAGCGTTGATGCAGTTGTTTGGCGAATTAGAGGTTGATAATGGAACAAGCTAACGATTCCGGCAGTGGGGAGCGTACGTTTCCGAATGCGGAAGAAATCATACAGGCGCTTGGCGGTATTCGCCCTGCCGCCGCAAAGCTTGGTGTTCCAGTAACCACCGTCCAAGGTTGGAAGACACGTGGACGTATTCCTGAGAACAGACATACGGAAATTGAGCGTACACTAACGGAGTTAGGCATCAGTATTTCAGAAGATGCGTTGGTCGTTGAAAGCGATGAGGTCTCTCCAAACGCCGAAATGTCTAAAAAGGTAGAGACGATAACGGAAACGGAGACCGATAATGCTGAGACAGCCAATCCAATCCCGGAAGCGGACATAAGCGTCGATCAATCAGATACAGTCGCCGTTCCTCGAAGGCGTGGCGGGGCATTCGCAGGGATAGCAGTGTTTCTGTCGCTACTGGCGCTGCTCGCCGTCGGCGTGAGTATATTTCGCCCTGGCCTTTTCCCCGCACCGGGGCCCGTCAATCTGGAGAATGTCTACGGGCGTTTAGACGAATTTGAGAAGAGAGTTTTCCAAAAACTCGACGCAAATTCCCGGGCATTGGCCGAGAATGCCGCCAATCGCGAAAAACTAGAGCGGAGAATTGAAGATATTAGTCTTCGGATCGAGGCCGTCGCGCGGAATCTGTCGACTGTCGGTAAGGGCGATAATGCTGCCGAAATTGCACAATTGCGGGCGAGCATTACTGAAATTGGGACTGAGGTGTTGGCAGCGAAGAGGCAGTTTAGTGAAGCTTCCTCTAAAGAGGCTTCAAAGGCAGCGGCGGCCATTGCCGAACTAAAATCACGGTTTGACGACGCGAACATGAAAATCGCATCACTTCAATCAGGACAAAAGAGTGCTGAGAAGAAAATCTCCAAGGCAATCTCGCGGCGCGGCGGAGCGGCTAGCGCTGACGTCGCTTTGATTGTTGCGATGGGACAGCTGGAAGCGGCCGTACAGTCGGGTTCGAACATTAAAAATGCCTTGGAACGTATTCGGCGTATTGCATCTCAAGATTTGACCGTTACCGAAATTCTTAAGGAATTCGAGGTTGGCGCAGCACAAGGGTTGGCTACAAGCGCTGAGCTGAATCAGGAGTTTAGTCAAATTCGGACTATCCTGGCAGCGGGCCGCCCTCCAGCGGAAGGTTGGGGTTTGGCGGATGGGGCTTGGGCGCAGTTAAAGGCTGCTGTTGGATTGCGACGAATCGGTGACGGGAGCAGTTCGCCGATAACGCTGGCGGAAAGAGCGCTTGCGAAAGGTGATTTGAAGACCGCGATTGAAGTTACCCAAGGCTACGGCGACAAAGTCGATTCCTGGCGAGGGAAGATTGGCGTGCGCTTACGCTTGGAGAAGGATTTGTTGCGTCTGCATGAGGCCATTGTTGGGCGTTCCGGCTCCGCGATTGAGAATTCCACGCCGTCGCCGAAGAAAAGGGTTGTGCAATGATTCGATCCGCGCTCTTTTTTCTGCAACTGATATTGCTGGTATTGGCCAGTGTTTGGCTCGCGAATGAGCCGGGAACGGTGACAATTGTTTGGCGTGATTGGCGGATTGATCCACCGATAGGGATTCTGGTTCTGATTGTCGTTTTGTTGGCGTTGGCGACGGCGATTTTTTACCGTATTTGGAGATACTTACGTCAAGCGCCCAGCAGGTTACTGTCCTCCCATCATCTAAATCGCGAGCGAAAAGGATACCGAGAATTAGCGCAAGGCATGATATCGCTCGCGGCCGGTGATGCGGCTGGTGCGTTACGGCATGCCAATCGAGCCGATACTTTGTTGGGAGCGCCCGCCGCGGGCCACCTTCTGATTGCTCAAGCGGCGGCGTTACAAGGAAAGACAGCTCTCGCGAAGGAACACTTTCAAGCAATTCAACAGGAAGGCGACGCTGGATTGGCGGGACTGCGCGGATTGTTCGAACAAGCGATGGCTGAGGGAAATAAAGCGGAAGCGCTGCGGTTGGGGGAGAAAATAAGAGAGCTAAAACCGGATGCGGCGTGGGTTTTACCCCAACTCTTCGATCTTCAAATTATGGCGCTTGATTGGGTCGCTGCTGATAAAACGATGACCGAAGCGATCAGACGTCATGCGGTTCCATCGGAAGAGGGAAAGAAAAATCGCGCATTAGTGCTTTATGAGCGCGGAAGGTCGGCTTCCGACTTGGGCGATACGGAAGCCGCTATAGGTTTTATGAGGGAAGCCTATGACCTCGATCCTTTACTTGTCTCGTCGTCAATAGAATACGCCCGCCTGCTCAATGCGGACGGCAAGAAGCGACGTGCGATCCGGGTATTGGAGCAAACGTGGGCGCGCACCAACTATCCCGGTGTCGCCCATGAATATGCGGAAATGGGGGCTTCCGATCTACCAGTTGATAGATTTAAGGCGCTTCAGAAGCTGATTGCTCATGGCGATTCCGATGGTGCTTTGTTGTTGGCGGAGTATGCATTTAAAGCCCAATTGTGGGGTGAAGCGAGACGATACCTTAGCTCGATACTGCAGGACCGGCCGACGACTTCCTCCTATCTGCTTATGGCGAATATAGAGGAAGGCGAAAACGGCAATGCCGAGGCCGGGGATACCTGGCGTAGATCGGCGGCGACCGCCACCGCTGATAAATCATGGATTTGTGAAAGCTGTGGGTCGCATGCAGATCAGTGGGGCACAGCTTGTGGAAATTGCGGAGCGTTCGGAGATCTGCGATGGAAGGCGCCGCCATCGGCGACGCCTCGTGGGCAAATTGAATATTCGGGTTCAGTCCCGCTTCTCGCAAACGCCCAGGGTTGAGATTCATCGTTGGAGTTCAGATTTGGCACGAAAGGCGCGGCGGTATTTTGGCCATGCGGTTCGTACATCTCTGCTAATCTGTTCGCGGCGTTTTGGTGTGGCAGCCGTGCGATAAGCAGTGATACCGCTTTTTATATAGTTCTTCCAAAACCTTAAATCACCCGCCACCTTGTCTTTGTCGATCGAAGCCGGAGTTATAGCCA
Organism: Alphaproteobacteria bacterium; assembly: GCA_018665505.1. The sequence goes on along the minus strand of JABJCS010000635.1, from coordinate 113 downwards.
GAAGTGGTGTTTTGACCTCCGGATCAAGCGGCGACCAGGTCGATGTCAGTTACCTCAACACCGTCTTTGAACTTTACTCCAGTTATCACCTTAGTCAAATAATCGAAGCCGCG
>JABJCS010000078.1 GCA_018665505.1 Alphaproteobacteria bacterium | reverse complement strand
ACCGTACCCGACCCAAGAGGCCGCCATGCTCACTGCGGAAAAGAATACAATGAACGTACGCACGCCCTGCCAGAAACGGTCCGTATACGGGGTTTCGACGATCTCGGTCCCGTCCGACGCCTGCTCAACCACCGGCTTTTCCCATCTTGCGGCGCGACATAGGGAGATCAGCAAAACGCCTTCTAGAGTATTAAAGACCGCGCTGTAGAGCGTGCGAAGCTCCGGATTCGCCCCAATGTCGTCGAACAGAAGCCGGAAGAATAGATCGGTGCCAGAGGCCACTGCTAAAAACGTTACATTGCGGCTGATCCGCACCGCATTGGCGGGATAAAGCGGCACCAGTTGCCATGCCGGAAGTCGGGGCGAAAGGGTCGTTCTAACAAATGCGGTCTGTGTAATGAAGACAATCATGCCCGCACAAACGCCAAAGACAATCTCTCCGAACAGGCCATTCAGCTGCGAGGCTTCATTTAAGGATCGCAGCATAATTCCGGCAAAGAACAAAGCCGGCACGATGCCCCGCGCGACACCTTCGGCAATCGCCGAAATCAGTCGGCGCGTATAAGAGGGCGCCTCTATGGCAGCGTCCTTGCCGAACCGTTTGAGCAGGAAGCGTCGCAATGCCCAGCCAACCAAAACGATAAACACCAAGACCAAGAACAGGCGCACACCTTTTCCCGACGCCCTTTGCTTGTCCCGCAATCCCGCCCACCAATCAAACGGCGCCACGGCAATGGCTTGAATAATTCGGAACGCATCGCTCAACGCTGCTGTATAAGTCTCACCTTCGAAGGGGGTCGGCTGCTCGCTCAACAATTGTCCAACCAGTTTTTGGGTCGCGAGTTCAGCCAAACTCGAATCGAGCTGCGCCGCACGAGCCAAGGCGAGCTCGGCCTGTTGTACGCGCGTTTTATAGAACACCAGATCGTTATTGTATTGTTCTCGTTGCTTGCCGACCGTCACGGCTTCGCCCGGCTGATCCTCAGTCGGTGCCGGTCCCAAGGCCGCCAATAGGCCTTGAACATCCGATAGTTTTTTTGACGCTAGGGTTTTTGCTTTTTGCGCGCGGCTCGTCACCTTGGTGAGGGCCGTACGGTTGGCCCGCGTCGCCGAATTCGGGAAACTCGTCCCTTGAAGATATCGCTCCACCCGCTCGAAGGTCGCATTCCAATCGCTAACGATGTGACTGAACGGACGGGACGGTTCGATGATTTGTGCGGTGGCGATGCCCGAAAACCAAGCCGAGGAGATCAGCATGCCGCAAAGGGCTGCGACAACTAGGCCTAGTGTACGCGCACGCCGCCAACCATCCAGATAGTTTGCCCCTTGCCGCTTCATGACTTATGTCCCGCCGCCGCCAGCTCTTCGAGTTCCGTGACGACCCGCTGCAATTCGTCCACGATCCGTTTCGGTGCCAACGCCTGCTCCAATGCATCCGCCACGGCACGGTAATACCACATCGTACCTGTCCTACCGCCATTGAATCTGTGCCAGAGACCGTCGCCTAACACGCGGTAATCCTCGCGCAAATCACGGGCATTATGCAATTTGTCGGCAGCTGCGACGAGCCGGCCGGATGCTGAAATCTCGGCAATGGACGCAACAAAGCTCTCCTTACGTTGCCGCCACGACGGCTTGGCTCCATCACCATCCCAATCGGAACACTCGCGCACAATCGCCAATACGTTGGGGCCAAACTTTGCCGAAATAGTTTCGCCTACGACCGATCCTCCTTGGTCCTCAATGGCGTCATGCAATAAAGCGGCAATCGCCTCATCCTCGGTGCCGCCGGCTTCGAGAACGAGCGCCGCAACGGAGAGCAAATGCGCAATATACGGAGTGGAGCTGCCTTTGCGCATCTGTGCGCGATGCCAGTCCTGCGCACATGACAGGGCGTCGGCGAAGCGGGCGGTCAGCATCTTCGCTCATCAAGACAACGTCGGACTTCCGTCCGTAACCGCAACAATCGACCGTCCTGCAAACCCAATTCTTGCAAATGGGAAAGCGTGTTTTCCAGATAATCGCTGTTGGCCCCTGCCTTGCCGGAAGCGCCCGCGATCATCGCGGCCGTATGCATCACGTCCATCTTCCCCGCATATTGCTCGTGACTTGGATTGGCAACGAACGTGCGGCACTCAATGCGATCCTCCTCCGCATGAGCACTGAGTGTCCGCGGCAAGTAGACACGGTAGACCATCTCTCGGTCCCAAATCATACCCAACACTTGACGCGCCGCATCGGGTGCCACCCGGAAGACACGCCCCCGGCAGGAGCCGCCACGATCGAGCCCAAAGACCAATCCCGGTCGCTTCGGTGTCCCGCGGTAGATGTGGGAGTAAATGCAGAACCGGCGATGATACCCGTAAATCGTGGCCGGGCGTGATTCCTCATACTCAAATCCCGGATCCCACAGCAACGATCCATAGGCGAAAATCCAAGCGGATTCCATCGCCGGCAAGGTGTCGAGCCAATCTTGTTTCGATTTTTCATTCTGCGCCGGACTGCGCCAAGTAGAGAGACGCGTCGTATTCGATTCGAATCCGCTCTTTACCATAAACTGACTGTTACATCCGGAAGTTTCGCCGCGCCAAAATGAGGTCGCTTTACGCCGCCTTTCCCGCCTTATAAGTATTGGCATCAGGAGTGTCCATGCTTTCAAAACGCGCGCTTATCGGGCCCATCATTCTATTGGCCTTCGTCTTGTTCGGCTATCCCGCCTATTGGCTCTATGCGGCGTCGATCGGCGAGGAGCTTCTACATGACTGGATCGACAAGCAACGGCGAGATGGATTCACCGTCAATCACGGTCCAATCGAGACCACAGGATTCCCATTCCTAGTCCGCATCGAGATCTCGGCGCCCGACGCATCCAATCCCGCAGTCGGACTGTCTTGGCGGAGCGAAAAACTGCACTTAGATCTCCAACCTTGGGATCTGAAGCGATACCGGCTTGAGGCGTTCGGCGCCCAAAAGATGCGTTATCGCGGCCAAGCGGAAGAGGGTGATTTTACCGCCAATACCACCGGCATCGAAGGTGTCGCGGTGATCGGCGATTCGGGAACGTTAGCCGCGCTATCCTTGGTGTTGAAGGATGTCCAAATTACTGAGGCGGATCAGGGAACCCTGCTAAAGACAAACCGTGTCTTGGCGGATATCGTCCGACCTGACCATCCGCCGATCGCGCACACCGAACCGGCTCTCGAAATTAGCGTCGCGGCAGAGAAAATTGCGTTGGCGGCGCTACACGCCCCGATCCTCGGCGACACCATCGGCAGTATCAAAGCCAAGGCGGTTTTTCTCGGCCCGCTT
>JABJCS010000634.1 GCA_018665505.1 Alphaproteobacteria bacterium | reverse complement strand
GCTTTCGATCCGTTGTCTCGGACGTGCAGATTCATGCTGACGGAGGAATCGCATCATATGTTTGTCGGCGAGACTGGTGTCACCCGCGTGATCCGGCGTGCTTTGGAGAAGATGGAAGAACTGAAGAGCGACGATCCCGAACTGTTGCGCAAACACGGTGTGATCGATCTGCCGACGGTTCAGCGTTATATCAATTTCTGGTTCTCGTCATCGCTCGATCTTTTCGGATCGGAGCAATCTTCGAACGCCGCGAGTTACTTTGCGAGTGGCATCAAGGGCCGACCCGACGAAGGCCGCTACGAGGATCACCTTTGTACCGATACGGTGGAGATGCTTGAGGCTCCGGGCGCCGATGGTAGTGTGGAGGATATCGAAGTGCCGACCCGAAACGCCATGAACGAGATCACCCGTGTGGGTTATATCCGTGACTGCATGGTTGGTCTGACCCGTTGGAATCGCACAATCAAGCGGGCTGGATTCGACGTCGAGCTGAGCTTGCCGAGCCGCCGCTTCCGGCGCGGCATCGGTAGTTGGGCGAGCATTCCGACGGACCCCCAAGGAAATATCATTCCGCAAGCCGAATACGACCGCCAAATTTCGAGTTGGCTGCCGACAGATGAAGATAGGGGTTACATTCGATCCTTGATGCATCAGGTGACGGAGCCCGGTAAAATGGCAAGTTGGATCGCGCCGCCTGACCGCGGTATCAACAATCAATCCGTTGATTACGAGTATGTCGAACTGCATTGAGCAGAATGAGCGCGTTTTAGCTGTTGGCGCTGCAGAAGTGAGTGTTTATGCCTTTCATGCAGGTATTATTTTAGTTCGGAGACAAGGTTCCGCAGAACTTGCGCGTATAAATTAGCCCAACCAGGTCGTCGCAGATGATCGGGGTCGCGGAATCCGTGGTCCGGAAATGGCACAAACTCATTGATGTCGGTAAAGGCGGTATTGCGGCAAGTCGGGCCTGCAATCTTGTCAATTAAATTTCGAAGCTTCGATATACGATTGTCGGCTTTCCATTTGAGATGAACACTTTTGGGAGTCGGCGCCGTTATGATGTGCAGCTTGAAATTATGTAAACGAGAAAGACTGCATATTCCTTCAATTGCGCGCCGGGCGCTTTTGGATATGCTCAAGGGTGCCCCCTGTCGGGCCTCCATTGCCGCATAGCTTACGGCATTACCTCCCGGACCCTCTAGCGGAACTTCCGAGGGCGGCGGTCGATCTGAATTGTTGTTGAAGGTAAAGGTTCGGAATAAAAGGCTCGTTACACGATTGAAAATTCTATCCTTGATTTCGAAGATAGCGGGCTTCCAGAAACCCTTGGGAGACGCCAATCCGACTGCTTTGAGATAACGTTGTTCTTCCGGTGTCGTAAAGACGCTGTTCAAATATAGTCTTGCGGTCTGAGGAGGGGGCGAATAGCCGAGAAACTCGGGGGTCGCGGCGATGATGATATGACGGGGAGGATGATTGATTTCCAAATGTCGGCGCAGGAGAAGATATGCTCCAATCATCCCACTCGCTTTGTTCGTTGTCAGATTAACGATTCGATTGTCGGGAGCAAGTGCATATTGACCGGCGACATCTTGGGTTACGCTATCCCCGATAAGGACGACATCGCCACCATTCTCAATTGGCCCCATCGACAAAATTAGGTGATCCAACGGATGCCGAAGCTGTGGAGTGTTCGTGAGCAGAGCGGCGGTGGTCTCGATAATCGCTGCAAGCAAAAATACTGCGATCGGAAAACGATATAAAAGAAAGCCCTTCCAGTTATTAGTCATTTCATCGCTTTAAAATTGGAAATAAATAAAGGCTTGCGGCCGATCGAGAAGGCCAAAAGAGATCAACAGTAATGCGGCCGTTAGAAAGGCATTTGACCAAGAAGAAGTGATAAGCTCCGGTGCCTTAGTCTGGTTTAACGGTAGGATAGATATGATGAAGAGGACACCGATCCATAAAGTCAGACGCAGCGTAAAGGTACCACTCGAAAAGAAGTTCAACGTGCGCGATGGCAAATCAAAATGAACTGTGAAGCGAGCCAACCAGTTTGGGAGAATGATGTCTTGTGGAGTCGCCATCGCAAGCAAAATTGCGTGAGCATTCTCGATGCTTTCGGCACGAAAATAGACGAAGGATACAACCACGGTCGTCATGGTGAGGAACCAACTGACCACGGTTGGAAATGGC
>JABJCS010000633.1 GCA_018665505.1 Alphaproteobacteria bacterium | reverse complement strand
CGTGCCAGCAACAAAATGTTCGATCAGACGATCCTGCCTGTATCTGCTCAGACGGCTCTTGCGCATGGATACCATGATAACCTCTAATCTCGGTTATCTGGGACAGCCCCAAATTTAAAGATAGTTAACAAACCAAAGAATAACTTTTATGAAATTGACCGCTCGATGGTCAAAGCTCAAACTACGCCGCATGATAGCTATCACACCGAAAACGCGTCCGATCACCGCAATGGAAGCCGACCGCTTCCAAACCGACGGAGTCGTTCATCTTAAAGGGTTTTTCGACCCAGAATGGCTAGATTTGTTACGTGAGCGGGCCGACCACGTGCTCGCCAACCCTGGGAAGCTTGCGAACGAGCTGGCTCAAGACAAGGAAAATGGCCGTTTCTTCAGCGATACTTTTTTGTGGCACCAACACGACGGTTTCAGGGACTTTATTCACAATTCGCCCGCTGCGGAAATCGTGGCCGGCGTCCTCGGATCGACTAAGGTCAACATCATCTTCGACCAGTTCCTCATAAAGGAACCCGGTACAGACGAGCCGACCGTTTGGCATCACGACCTTACCTATTGGCCGGTAAAGGGGCGTCAGGTGGTCACTCTGTGGCTGGCATTGGATCCCGTGACGGAAGAGACCGGATCAATGGAATTCGTGAAAGGATCGCACCTTTGGGGACAACGATACCGTCCTGTCGCCTTCGTCGATCCGACAAAATATCAAACGCCGGAACCACCCGTCCCTGATATAAACGCGCGACGCGACGAATTCGAATTCACCCGTTTCGACTACGAACCCGGAGATTGCACAATACATCACGGGTTGCTGGTTCACGCGGCGGGCGGAAACAAGAGCCAGGAGCAACGACGCCGCGCCTATGTCACGCGCTGGGCAGGTGACGACGTGGTCTACGATCCCAGGCCGAATATTCAAACCATGCTTTGGGAACCGCCGATGGCAGCGGGTGCGCCCCTCGACAGCGATTTATGGCCCGTGGTCTGGCAGGCGCCCTAACCGTCGGTCTCGATAAACTCTATGACAGCGCCATTCGCCTCTTCCGGACCAACCCAAAGGCTGGCGCGGTCGCTCCGATGAAAGAGAACGCCGTTTTCCTCAAGCATCGCGGCAAGATGCACCAAGCTCTCCACCCCAATCACGGCCGCCGCCACGGCCGGTTGCAACGGCTCGGGGGCTCCCGGGTAACGCACCGCGAAACCCGCAGCATCGATCACCGACAGCTGCCCGCCGCCGCCGAGTTCCAGTAGCTCTCGCCCTTCCGCTTCGGACGATCTCTCCCCGGAAATACGAGACAGACGGTCCAACAATCCGCTTTGTGGGTCGGCGCAGAATATCAGCTCGATCAATGACTTTGCGCCATTTGGCTGCACCATTAGCTCTTCTTGCCAGATGACTTCGGGCGTTTGATGCTCGATGATGATATACCGGCCTTCCGGAAAATGTGCGTCCTGACTGAAGATATTCCGGAATTTGAAGGGCCGCTCACCATCCCCATAAGGTGCATTGCGTAGACGTTGGAGTGGCGGGTCGAAATGATCGATCCGGCCGCTTAGCGCCGCGTAAGTCCGGTCCGCCACTTCGCAGCGCAACGCGGTGATATGTGGTCCCTCGAACTTATCCAGAAAGGCTGTCCACGGATTGAAGTTTTCCGGATTGGTGACACCGATCAATTCCAAATAACCGCGATCAAACATCGCGCAATGGTTTGATGTCGCCCAAGGCGCCATTTCAGACTCGCCCGGAACCTTGCCCATCTGCGCGCTACGGCGGGAGAGTTTAAAGCCGAGTTTGCGCCAACGCTCCACGCCTGCATCCAGGTCGCGCAACATGAAACCAACGTGGTCGAGAGAGAGATCACCCATGGCCTAATTCACCTGTTTTTCCTTGCCGTCCCAATAGGGTTTGCGGAGTTCCGTCTTCAAAATTTTCCCGGCCCCGGAGAGAGGCAACGGCTCGGTCACGAAATCAATACCGCGCGGGCATTTGAAACCGGCAATCATCTTGTGACTATGGGCGATCAATTCCTCGGCGCTCGCTTGCTCGCCTTCCTGAAGGCGCACGATCGCATGAACTGCTTCGCCCCACCGTTCATCGGGAATACCGATGACGGCACATTCAATGACCGCCGGGTGCTGATAGAGTGCGTCCTCTACCTCGGCGGAGTAGATGTTCTCCCCGCCGCTGATGACCATATCCTTCATCCGATCGACAATGAAGACATAGCCCCGCTCGTCCATGTAGCCACCGTCGCCAGAGTGCATCCAGCCGCCGCGCAACGCTTCGGCCGTTAATTCCGGCTGCTGCCAATAGCCCAGCATGATATTCGGCCCGCGAACGCAAATCTCTCCGACTTCGCCGCGCGGCAGTTCATTATCATCCTCGTCGAGGACTCTGACCTCGACCCCCACGACCGGCTGTCCGGCGGCGCGAAATAAACCGGCATTCGGCCCTTCGAAGACATGGCACTCCGGCGGTGTCGTTGTGACCAAGGGTGCGGCTTCCGTTTGGCCATAAGCATGATAGAATCCGCAATCCGGGATAATTTCCATCGCTCGGCGGATCACTGCTTCCGGCATCGCCGACGCGCCATAGGCCATGGCTTGCAGACTCTTAAGGTCAAACCGTTCCACATCCGGAAAATTCACCAGCATATTCACCATCGTCGGCACTAACAGAGTATCCGTAATCTTCTGGTTCTGGATCGTTTCCAATGCCAACTCCGGCGCATACGCGGGAATAATCACATGGGTGCCCGCAACCTGTGTCACACCGAAAATGCCGATTCCACCAGCAATATGAAACATCGGGCAGGCGTGAAGCCAACGCATGCCCTGCCAGTAGTTGAAAGTATGAATAGCGTTCATGTTGTTGAACACAAGATTGGCGTGGCTCAGCATGACACCCTTGGAGCGGCCAGTCGTCCCACCGGTATAAAACAACCCGGCTAAATCGTCGTTGCCTCTCATGGCGTCTTCGACCGGGTCGGCGGCAGCGATTAAATCCTCCATCCGCGCCATCCCTTCCGGTGCTTCGCCCTGACCGGCATAGATAACCTTCTTAACCGTCTCCAACTTGCCCTCGAGTTCCGCCAGCATCGGTATAAACCGATCGTCGATTAGCAAAATTTCACTGCCGGAATCGTTCAGCCAAAACGCGACTTCCGGCGGCGCCAGGCGAATATTAATCGGCACAAAAACCCCACCCGCCCAAGGCACGGCGAAGAAATATTCGAAATACAGATCGCTGTTGAGGGATAGCATGGCGACTCGTTCACCATTCCCGATCCCGAGTTGACGCAACGCACCTGCAAATTTCGCCACCCGATCGGCGGTTTCGGACCAAGTCCGTTCGCGGTCGCCGCAAATGCTAGCCAGCGTGTCGCCGTGAAGTTGCGCCGACCGCTTAAGCGATTGCGTGATATACATTCCGCCTCCCTCTCCTGCGTTTCCCCGCGCAAAGTATAGGGCCGCACTCAAGGACGAAAAGCGCTTTTGTCCTCGACCGTGCTCGGCACTAGATTAGATGTGAGAGGATGCGACCACTTAAGGGATGAAGAACATGCATGTAGGCGCCGCGGTTATCTTTCAAAGTTATGGGAGCGATCTTCCCGATCGCCAAATTTACGCGAACGACCTGTCATTGGTCGACCTCGTGGAACCGCTTGGCTACGAATCGGTGTGGAGCGTCGAGCATCATTTTACCGACTACACAATGTGCCCCGACGTTTACCAATTTTTGTCCTACTGTGCCGGACGCACCAAGACGGCAAAACTCGGCTCAATGGTCTTGGTTTTACCTTGGCACGACCCGCTCCGCGCGGCCGAAGAAGTCGCCATGCTGGATAACATCTCGGGCGGTCGTGTGATCCTCGGCATCGGCCGCGGTGCGGGTAAGGTCGAGTTCGACGGATTCCGCCTCGATATGGGCGAGAGCCGCGAGCGCTTCGTCGAAGCCGCACAAGCCTTGCTGTGCGCACTCGAGACCGGCGAGATGGAATTTTCGGGCAAGTATATCAATCAGCCGAAGACCGGAATTCGACCGAAGCCGTTCAAGAGTTTCCGGGACCGCACCTATGCCGCAGCCGTCTCGCCTGAATCTTCCCGGATCATGGCCGAACTCGGCATCGGTATCCTGATCATTCCGCAAAAGCCCTGGGACGCGGTCGCAGAGGAATTGGACAACTACCGCGCCGTCTTCCGCGAGGTAAATGGCGAGGAGGCACCACCGCCGATATCCGCCGGTTGGGTATTCTGCGACGAAGACAAGGACCGCGCGGCGGAAATGGCAGTTAAATATATTGGCGGCTATTGGGAATCGGTTTTGGAACATTACCAATTCGCGGGCGACCATCTGAAGACAATGAAGGGTTATGAGTATTACGGTAAATTCGCGGAGACGATTCAAAAATACGGCCCTGACAGCGCGACCGAGTTTTTCATGAACTTACAAGTCTGGGGCACACCTGAAATGTGCTACGAGCGCATTTTAGATATCAGCGACCGCACCGGCGCGGACGGCTTTGTCGGTGTATTTGGATATGCCGGTATGCCGGGCGAAGAGGCCGAGCGGAATATGCGATTGTTCGCAGAGGAAGTAGCTCCCCGACTAAAGGAACTGCCGACAGCCGCGAGCCGCGCCCAACAGGCCGCGTGATAGGCTAATAAAAATCCGAGAGACTTAATATCATGTCGATCGTTTGCCCATCACTCGCGAGTGGCAAGAGCATGCGGGTCGACGATAAAAATTCTCGCCCCGGGATATTCAACCGTGCACTCACGAAATGTATCTCGCGATATTTGAGCACGTGAGCATAGTGGGCGCGCTCCGCCCGTAAATCATCCGGCGTGAGGAATATATCTTCGAACGATCGGCCGGTTACATCCGCTCCGAAATGCCGAACAACGTTGGTTCCGACCAGCCGGAAGGAGAAACGGTCATCCTCATTCCCGGAACGTTCCACGGAAACGATGGCGATATTCGGTAGCATTCGCGGTGGCAATTCCACTGGATCAATGTCATAGCGCGCGGGAAATGCACGCGCACCTCGTTTTGCTAGCCAATAGTCGAGCAGGATTTTCTGCCCGGCATTATCAGTCGGCGGCTCGATCTCGACTTTTGGGGCCTCGAGGCTGTCCATCATTCCCGCCATTCGTCCAGATGGGACACGGCACACTGAATTAGAAGACAGTTACCTGACGGGTTACTGACGGAACCCGCTGAGATCGAAAATTAATACTAAGAAACGCCGTTAAGGTGTTATATTCTTGGACTACGGTCGAACACCTAGCCGATATTTCGGGCCAAGTGTCGTCGACAGTTTCGGCTGCATTGCTTCAACATATCGGGCGAGATAAGGCCGTGTTTCACGCGGATCGAGGATATCTTCCACACCGAATGCTTCCGCCGTCCTGAACGGAGACGAATAAACACGTAATTCCTCTTCAAGTTCCGCTTCTTTCGCCTTTGGATCATCAGCTGCCGCAATCTCGCGCCGAAATGCGACCGCGACGCCACCTTCAACTGGCAGCGAGCCCCACTCGGCAGACGGCCAGGCGAGTTTCAGATTGACGCCGCGTTGCTGACAGGTGGCCATCCCT
>JABJCS010000632.1 GCA_018665505.1 Alphaproteobacteria bacterium | reverse complement strand
CATAACTACCTGGTAAAGGATACCGAAGCCCTGGCATCGACCATGCACGAGGCTTTCTATGTCGCGCGTACCGGTCGGCCCGGCCCCGTCGTAATCGACTTGCCGAAGGATATTCAATTCGCGGATTGTCCCTATTCGCCGCCGACCACGGTCAAACACGCCAGTTACCGACCACAAATGAAAGGCGATGCAGCCGCTATCGAACAGGCCATCGAGCTGATCGCCAACGCGGAACGCCCGATCTTCTATGGCGGCGGCGGCATCATCAATTCCGGACCGGCGGCGTGCAAGAAGTTCACGGAATTTGTGCGCATGACTGGATATCCCTGCACGTTGACGCTGATGGGACTGGGCGCGCTACCCGGATCCGACCCGCAATTCGTTGGCATGCTGGGCATGCACGGTACCTATGAAGCCAATATGGCGATGCACGATTGCGATGCGTTGATTTGCGTCGGCGCACGCTTTGACGACCGCATTACCGGGCGGCTCGACGCTTTCGCGCCGAACTCGACGAAGATCCACATCGATATCGATCCATCGTCCATCAACAAGAACGTACGGGTCGACATCCCCATTGTCGGCGATGTCGGTACGGTCATTCAGCAGCTAACCAAGGCCTGGAAAGCGCGCAAGAAACGGCGCACGAACGTTAAGGCCCTGCGGGCTTGGTGGGAACGGATCGAAGCTTGGCAGGGCGTCAATTGCCTCGCTTATAGCCAAGACAAGAAGACCATCAAACCGCAATACGCGATTGAGCGGCTGTATGAGTTGACGAAGGATCAAGAAACCTTCATCACCACCGAAGTCGGCCAGCACCAAATGTGGGCGGCACAGTTCTATAAATTCGAGAAGCCCTATCATTGGATGACGTCGGGCGGCCTCGGCACCATGGGTTACGGTTTACCCGCGGCGGTCGGCGTCCAAGTCGCACACCCAAAGAAGCTGGTCGTCGACATCTCGGGCGAAGCTTCGTTCATGATGAACATGCAGGAAATCGCGACGGCCATTCAACATCGCCTACCGATCAAGATCTTCATTCTGAACAACCAGTATATGGGCATGGTCCGTCAGTGGCAGGAATTGCTCCACGGCAGTCGGTATTCGGAAACCTACATGGATTCGCTGCCCGATTTCGTGAAGCTCGCGGAAAGTTTCGGCGGGGTCGGCCTGCGTACCTCCGACCCGGCGGATTTGGACGATTTGATCCGCGAGATGATCGCGGTCGACCGGCCGGTGATCGCCGATGTCGGTGTCGATCCGACGGAAAACTGCTTCCCGATGATCCCATCGGGCTCGGCGCATAATGAAATGATCCTGGGCGGTGAAGCCCAGGCCTTCGGTAAGGACGGCGTGTCGGCTGACGGCATGGTCCTCGTTTGATCGGATGATTTGAGAATGGCAAAGAATACACAACCTGGTGCCGCCTATAACTTTCTAGATATGGGCGATAAGGAAGAACGTCACACTTTCGCGGTCTTGGTGGTCAACGAGCCGGGCGTCCTCGCCCGCGTGATCGGCCTGTTTGCCGGCCGCGGCTATAATATCGAAAGCCTGACGGTGGCAGCGGTCTCGGAAGACACCTCTAAGTCGCGGATTACCGTCGTGACCACCGGTACACCGATGATCATCGACCAAATCCGCCATCAACTCGACCGCCTGGTCCCCGTCTATGAAGTACACGACCTCACCGAGGAAGGACCACATGTCGAGCGTGACTTGGCGCTGGTCAAGGTGATTTCGAAATCGCGTTCGCACGAACGCCGGGAGTCGCTCCGCATCGCCGAGATATTCGGCGCTGACGCGGTCGATACCACCACCAATTCCTTCGTCTTCCAAATGACCGGCTCGCCCGGCAAGGTAAATGCTTTCATCGACCTGATGCGCGAGCTCGGCCAGGTCGAGATCGTCCGCAGTGGCAGTGTTGCTATTGCCCGCGGCACGCAAACTCTCTGATTCTTAAACCCGCTACCGAGGAACCTCCTGATGAGCTTCACTTCGAATGTGTTTGAAACCCGCACGATAAAAATGGCCGACCGCGAGGAGACCATCGTCGCCGGCGGACGCCACCTGTTCCCACTACTGCCAAAGGCGTTCGATGGGATCAAACAGATAGCCGTCATCGGCTGGTCGTCACAGGGCCCAGCGCAGGCACAGAACCTGCGCGAATCCTTTGAAGGCACCGACATTCGGGTGAAAGTGGGTCTTCGCAAGGGATCTTCCTCCATGAAAGAAGCGGAGGCGGTCGGATTCACCGAGGCAGACGGTACGCTCGGCGAGATGTATGACACAATCCGCGAGAGCGACATGTCGCTCCTTTTGATCTCCGATGCGGCCTTCGCAGAGAACTACAAGGAGATCTTCGCTGCCTTCCGACCAGGAACGACGCTGGGCCTGAGTCATGGCTTCCTGCTCTCCCATCTGCAGGCGCAAGGCGAAGAATTTCCAAAAGAAATCAATGTCGTGGCGGTCTGCCCCAAAGGCATGGGTCCGTCGGTACGCCGACTCTACGAACAGGGCCGGGAAGTCAACGGAGCCGGCATCAACGCCAGTTTCGCGGTCCACCAGGACGCCACCGGCAAGGCCACCGAGTATGCTCTTGGCTGGTCGGTAGCACTCGGCTCTCCTTACACGTTCGAGACCACGCTGGAATCGGAGTACCGTTCCGATATCTTCGGTGAGCGCGGCATCCTGTTGGGTGCGGTACACGGCATCGCTGAAAGTCTCTATGCGCGCTATATCGGCCAGGGCATGGCCAAGGATGACGCTTACCTCAATACATCGGAATCGATCACCGGACCGATCAGTAAGTCGATCTCGCGTTCCGGTCTGAAATCAGTCTACGAAGAGCTCGACGAGAGCGAGAAGGTCGCCTTCCGTAAAGCATACAATGCGGCCTATCATCCATGTCGTGAAATCCTTGAGGAAATTTACGACGACGTTGCCTCTGGCAACGAAGTGCGTAGCGTGATCCAGGCGACACGACGGCACGGCACCTACCCGATGGGTAGAATCGACAGCACCGACATGTGGGTGGTCGGGGAAAAGGTACGGGCCGACAGCCAACGTAACTATGCGCCGATCAATCCGGAGACCGCTGGCACCTACATGGCCTGCATGATGGCGCAAGCTGATCTGTTGAAGGACCGCGGCCATCCTTATTCGGAAATCGCTAACGAATCGATCATCGAGGCAGTCGACTCGCTAAACCCTTACATGGACTACAAGGGCGTTTCCTTCATGGTAGACAATTGCTCAACCACGGCGCGCCTCGGCGCGCGTAAATGGGCTTCGCGCTTCGACTATATCCTTAAGCAGCAGACATTCCCGTCGGCTGACGCCGACACTGTTGAGGACGAAACGCCGTTCGATAAGTTCATGTCCAGCAACATCCACGAAGTGCTCAAGGTATGCGCCGAGTTGCGCCCATCGGTCGACATAGCGGTCGTGCCGTCGCGTCGCGACTGAGCCAGAACAAAAACAAGAGGACCATTAATATGCGCGTCTATTATGATCGTGATGCCGACGTCAATCTCGTCAAATCGAAGAAAGTCGTCGTCGTAGGATACGGCAGCCAGGGCCATGCCCATGCCATGAACATGCGTGATTCCGGAGTAAAAGAGGTCAAGATCGCCCTTCGCCCCGGCTCCGGCAGCGCGCCCAAGGCGGAAGCCGCCGGTTTTGAAGTGATCTCCCCGGCGGACGCTGCTAAATGGGGCGACATTATTATGGTACTGACCCCGGATGAGGGCCAACGCGCGCTGTATTATAACGACCTTGAGCCGAACATGAAGGAAGGCGCCGCCTTGGCCTTCGCGCACGGCCTCAACATTCACTTCGGCCTGATCGAGCCCCGTGACGACATTGACGTCTTCATGATCGCACCGAAAGGCCCCGGCCACACCGTCCGCTCCGAGTATGAGCGCGGCGCCGGCGTCCCTTCGCTGCTCGCGGTACACGCCAACCCGACCGGAAACTGCCACGATATCGGCCTCAGCTACGGCTCCGCCATCGGCGGCGCCCGCGCCGGCATCATCGAGACGACTTTCCGCGAAGAATGCGAAACCGATTTGTTCGGTGAGCAAGCCGTTCTCTGTGGTGGTCTCACCCGTTTGATGCAAGCCGGGTTCGACACTCTGGTGGAAGCCGGCTACGCGCCCGAGATGGCGTATTTCGAGTGCATGCACGAAGTGAAGCTGATCGTCGACCTGGTCTACGAAGGCGGCATCTCCGATATGCGCTACTCGGTGTCCAACACCGCCGAGTACGGCGACCTTTCTGCAGGCGACCGGATCATCGACGATCATGTGAAGCAAAACATGAAGTCGCTCCTGGCTGATATTCAATCGGGTCGCTTCGTACGCGAATGGATGACCGAATGTGAGGTCGGCCAGCCGAGCCTCAAGGCCATGCGCCGCAGCTCCAGCGAACACGGCAGCGAGGAAGTAGGTGCCCGTTTGCGCGCTATGATGCCGTGGTTGTCGGAGAACAAACTCGTCGATAAATCGAAGAACTAAACGACAAACGCCTACCAGAATATGCAGCCGACGGCAGCTCAATGACGCCGTCGTCGGCTGCGACTCCGAGTCGCTCGTGCGATTCCATGCGAGAAATTTTCTTGCATCTCAGTAAAAAATCCTTTTAACAAAAGTATTTAAGGGACTACTCTTAACTTTGAGTCCTGCTTTATGGCGCTGACACTTTGTGATTCAGGACTCATAAAGCATGATGAGGACTGAGAGTATTCTGACCTGTTACCTGAGAAATACGACTTAAGTCGTTGATTTAGGACAGAAATTGGAAGTTAATTGAATACCGTTATTGACAGATATACCGCGAAGGGGCGCCCGCCACGGTATCGCATACCGGCGCGCATGCCCGTCCTGGATAATCGAGAAGGATAAATCGAAAAGATGTTTGCTCGACTGCTTGGCATGATTTCAGCCGATATGGCGATCGATCTTGGGACCGCGAATACGCTGGTCTACGTCAAAGGCCGCGGGATCGTTTTGAACGAACCATCGGTGGTCGCCATCGCCGACGTGAAGGGCCGCAAGCAAGTGCTGGCCGTCGGCGACGAAGCGAAGATGATGCTGGGTCGCACCCCCGGCAACATCCACGCCATCCGGCCACTGCGCGACGGCGTTATCGCCGATTTCGAACAAGCCGAGGAAATGATCAAACATTTCATTCGCAAAGTTCATAACCGCCGCAGCTTCGCCAGCCCGCAAGTCATCGTCTGTGTCCCGTCGGGCTCGACCGCGGTCGAACGCCGGGCCATTGAGGATTCGGCCGAGGCCGCAGGTGCGCGCCGAGTGTTTCTGATTGAGGAACCCATGGCCGCCGCAATCGGTGCCGGGTTGCCGGTTACCGAACCGACGGGCTCGATGGTCGTCGATGTCGGTGGCGGCACGACCGAAGTAGCTGTCCTGTCGCTGGGTGGCATCGTTTATTCGCGTTCAGTGCGCGTCGGCGGCGATAAAATGGACGAAGCCATTATCGCCTATATCCGACGTAATCATAATGTCCTGGTCGGTGAAAGCAGCTCCGAGAGGATCAAGAAGGAAATCGGCTCCGCCTGCCCGCCTGACGATGGCGAAGGCCGGGTCATGGAAGTCAAAGGCCGCGATCTGATGAATGGCGTGCCGAAACAATTGGAAATCACCGAGCGGCAAATTGCCGAAAGTCTCGCCGAACCCGTGGCGGCGATCGTGGAAGCAGTCAAGGTCGCACTTGAGCATACGGCTCCGGAACTGGCAGCGGATATCGTCGACAAGGGTATCGTGTTGACCGGCGGCGGCGCTTTGCTCGGAAATTTGGATTACGTCTTGCGGCATGCGACGGGCTTGCCCGTGTCACTCGCGGACGATCCCTTGTCCTGTGTTGCTTTGGGCACGGGGCGCTGCCTCGAGGAAATGAAGACGCTTAAGAATGTGTTAATACCCAGCGCGTAACCTGCGGAAGTTATTGGACATTAACTGAGATAAGCCGAGAGCCGACGTGAAGGAGAAACCAGGGTCAGTCGTCCGCGTTGCAGCACCAATGCGCAGCCTCGCGCAGCGGTTTGCATTTTTGTTGCTATTGGGCACCGCAGTCGGCCTGTTGATGATCGGTCGGACGGATCCGAAAATCTTCGAGGAAACCCGAATGGCGCTGATCGATTCAACGGCGCCGGTGCTCGACGCGCTTTCCCGGCCCGTTGCGACGATCTCCGATGCCATAGATCACGTCCGGGAACTCGCCCATATCCGTGAGACCAATGCGGCTCTAAAGGCCGAAAACGCGCGATTGTTACAGTGGCAACACGCTGCGCGCACATTGCTGGCGGAAAACGACCAGCTGCGCACCCTGCTCAAATACTCCGGTGAGGCGCCAGCGCATTCCGTCGCGGCCCGTGTCATCGGCGATTCCAGCGGACCCTTTATCCGCAGTCTTTTGGTCAATGCCGGTACCCGCGAAGGTGTCCGACGCGGTCATGCCGCGATTACCGGCGCCGGGCTTTTAGGCCGTGTCGCCGCAACAGGCGGGAAATCCTCCCGTGTTTTACTGATTAGCGATTTGAATAGCCGTATTCCCGTCCTTGTCGAAAGTTCGCGCGCCCGCGCGGTGCTAGCCGGCGACAACAGTAAGCGGCCGCGCCTGACCTTTGTCTCTGCCAATGCGGATGTGAAGATCGGCTCGCGGATTGTCACGTCGGGCCACGGTGGCATGTTCCCGACCGGCCTGCCGATCGGCGTCGTTGCCGAAATCGGCGATGCCGGCATCCGGATTGAGACCT
>JABJCS010000631.1 GCA_018665505.1 Alphaproteobacteria bacterium | reverse complement strand
GGACATTTATTGTTTTGCTGTATCGACGAGAGTTACGAGAAGGCCTGGGACAGGGCAACGGAATTGTTGTCGGAGCGCTACGCTATGGATTTTCGCCGCGCGGCGGAACGCTATTGCGCCATGGGCACGCCCGAAGACGTGGCCACGAAGATCAAAGAATTTTACGACGCGGGTGTGCGGCATTTTGTGTTTGATTTCTTAGGCCTACAGCCGGAACGTATTGAGGCGCTTGAGCTGTTTGCGGACGAAGTGAAACCGTACTTGAAAGATATCGTCTAGGAGTAATTCGATGTCGGGGTCATTGAGCGGAGCACAAGCAGAGCAATACCAGGAAACAGGACAGGTCGGTCCGGTCCCGATCTTGAGTGCTGAAGACGTAGCCTATTATCGTTCAAAAATGGAAGCGGCCGAGGCAGCGTTAGGTGATCCACTGTCGCGCGTGCCGGGGCAATTCCGCGCCAAGACACATCTGCTTTATACCTGGATGGACGAGTTGGTGCGCCATCCCGGCATCCTGGATGCGATCGAAAGCCTGATCGGGCCAGACATCCTGCTCTATCACCTGACCTGCTGGATTAAGGAGCCGGGCGATGGCTCCTTTGTCAGTTGGCACCAGGACGGCACATATTTCAATCTGACACCGGCGGAGCACGTCACCGCTTGGGTAGCGCTCAGCGACGCGACGCCGGAGAGCGGTTGCATGCGGATGATGCCGGGCAGTCATCGAGCCGGGCAACAGGATCATGAGCAGGGGCCGACTGATGGGAATTTGCTCTCCAATGGTCAACAAGTGGCTCTCGATATCGATGAATCCAAAGCCATTGATATTGTTGTACCGACTGGCTCTGTCAGTTTTCACCACACGCATATTGTCCATAGTTCCGGCCCCAACAAATCTAATGATCGGCGTATCGGTATCGGTATTAGTTACATTCCGACACGGGTACGATTTGTTGGAGAAGGGCGCGTTCCCGCGGCGTTGGTACGCGGGCGCGATGAATACGGACATTTCGACCCGGAAGAACGGCCCGCAGCGGATTTGGATGAGGCCGCCCGTGCATTTCATGCGACCGCGTGTGAGCATTTCTTCGCCAGCCACGGCTCGAAACGCACGGAAAGCAGTCCCGCATATAGGAATTTGGATGTTAATGGCGTCGGTTGCTTGACGGCGCGGGCCGCCCGGATTAAAGAGGCGCCTTGGTGTTGCGGTGGCTGTAGCTCAGTTGGTTAGAGCACTAGATTGTGGATCTAGGGGTCGGGGGTTCAATTCCCCTCAGCCACCCCACTTTCCCTATAAATCCCAGGTATATTGTGGGGCGAACTTTGAATTCGATCGAGTTCGCCGTCTTCATGTCCTATTTAGTCAATCGTCATAAATACGCGCTACTCAAACCGTCCTTGATCGGCAACAATTCGCGTCAGTGAATGTGTGGATGAGTAAAGGAGAGCGGCGATGCTGAAAATTTGGGGGCGACCGACCTCCGCCTGCACACAAAAGGCGTTGTGGGGGATCGAGGAAATCGGGCTCGACTATAAGTTTACCTTGGCGAGCGGTACGATGGGACCGAATGGACATGTCTCCAAGGGCGGTGAGGCTTTTGGGGTCGTCGACACGCCGGAATATCGGGCGATGAACCCAAATGGCACTGTACCCACCATTAACGATGACGGTTTTACGCTCTGGGAATCCAATGTCATCGTGCGCTATCTCTCGATGAAATATGCGGCTGAAAAAATGTACGGAAATGACATTCAAACCTTTGCCTCCGCCAGCCGTTGGATGGACTGGGAACAATCGAAGTTCCTGCCGGAGCAACATATTTTAGTGATGAATCTAGTCCGCCTACCGCCCGAAGAACGCAATCCGGATGAAGTGGAAGAGGCGCGGGTCTCTTTGCTGACACCGCTTGGCATCATCGAGGAACAGCTCTCGCGCACGGAATATATCGCCGCCAACCATTTCACGATGGGTGACATTCCCATCGGCATGCGTGTGCATCGTTGGTTCTTGTTCGATTTGGAATCGCCGCCGATGCCGAATTTGGCGCGTTGGTACGCCGCAATCCAGGAGCGCCCGGCGTTCAAAAAACACATCGCGGATCCGGCGTTGCACCTATCGGGTTAGTCTAAATATCCAGTCGATCTTCAAAAACAGCCGCGCCGTTTTACCTAAAAACTCATGCGCCCCGTGCGGTCGTGACTTCGCCGCTAAACAATAAGGAATATCAGGTGACAAAGATTACAAATGTCTCGACGGTCAGCGTTGAAATTCCCTACGAGCATGGTGGTCCGAAGGCTGGATGGGGCGGACAATCCTGGAACAAACTCTCGATCCTAATGGTGAAGGTGGAGACCGAAGACGGCTACACAGGATGGGGCGAGGGGTTCAGCTATAATTGCCGTGCGGCTGTTAAGGCCGCGGTTGAGAATATGGTGGCTCCAGTGGTCATCGGAATGGATTCAGGAGATATCGCCGGTATTTCGCGCGACATGCAGCAAAAACTGCACCTCTTCGGTCGCTATGGCATCACCATCTTTGCGCTCTCCGCACTTGATATCGCGCTCTGGGATATCGCGGGTAAGTGAGCCGGTGTTCCCCTTCATCGTCTG
Organism: Alphaproteobacteria bacterium; assembly: GCA_018665505.1. The sequence goes on along the minus strand of JABJCS010000631.1, from coordinate 85 downwards.
CTGGGTGGCGCTGCCCGCACGCGCGTGCCCGGCTATGCCAGCCTGTTGAAATACCGCGATGCGGAACTCGTCGGCGAGAACGTCG
>JABJCS010000077.1 GCA_018665505.1 Alphaproteobacteria bacterium | reverse complement strand
GGCCGTCCGATTGGATGGTCTACTCATGAAGACCCAAATGACACGACCCCCGTGATGATGGCGGTCGCGAAGGGGGCGTCGTTGTTCGAGCGGCATGTCGGGGTTGAGACAGACGAGATCAAGCTCAACGGCTATTCTTCGACGCCGGAGCAAGTGGACCGCTGGATTGCTGCATTTGTACGCGCCAAATCGATGTGCGGCGGGCAAGAACGTCCGGTATCATTAGAAGTTGAGCAGGAATCAATCCTATCCTTGAAGCGCGGCGTCTACGCGAGGGACGCCATTCCAGCCGGCGTGCCTGTAAAGCGAGCGCAGGTTTATTTTGCGATGCCCTGTCTAGAAGGACAGATCGATAGCGGCCAATGGCGTGATGGCGCTACTGCATCCGCGGAGATCGAAGCGGACGGAGCTCTGCTCAATAACAATGTGGCCTTGCCGGCAGCTGCGACGGAGACCGTTTTGAAGACCGCGGTACATGAAGTGAAAGCATTGCTCAACTTGGCGAATGTGCCGCTCAATACGGAATTTTCTACAGAATACTCGCATCATTACGGCATTTCGAAGTTCCGAGAGACCGGCGCTGTGTTGATAAATTGCATCAACCGCGAGTACTGCAAGAAGATCCTGGTGCAATTGCCGGGACAGCGGCATCCCGAACATTTCCACGAGCTAAAAGACGAAACCTTCCAGGTTTTGTTCGGCCAATTGCATATCCAAGTCGATGGTAAGCACAGCATCCTTGGGCCAGGGCAAATTTGCCTTGTGCAACCTGGCACTTGGCACAGTTTCTGGACTGATACCGGTGTTGTATTCGAGGAAATCTCGACCCGAGATGTCTCTGGTGATTCTTACTACAGAGATAAAGCCATCAACCGGATGGAACGCAGCGAACGTAAGACAGTCGTTGACCATTGGGGCCGTTTTCAATTGCCTGAAGTATTCGGGGATAGCGGGAACGCATGATTCGCTGCGTCGTCTTCGATTTTGACGGTACGATCCGCCAGTCCGTCTCCATCAAGCATGAAGCCTATTTTGTCGCCGTGCGGGGTATTGAGCGCGGCGACGAGATATTCCGAGACATTATTCGTGATTTTCCAACGATGACGCGCTTCAGCGGATGTGCGCTTTTCGCCGAGAGAGCGCGCACGCTTGGTATTGATACACCAAGTGGTGAGGAGCTGGCAGAGCGATATTCACGTGCTTGCGAAGATGCCATCGCGGCATGCCCAGAGGTCCCAGGGGCCGGTGCATTTTTAGATTGGCTGCGGCCTCAAGGAATAGATTGTTTCGTGGTATCCGGAACGCCCCAAGTACCTCTTCGCGAGACGGTCCGACGGATCGGTCTTGAAGATCGATTCGTTGATGTTTTGGGCGATCCCACGGGCAAACCGCAACATTATGCCGATATTCTCGCGCGAACCGGGCACGCCCCCGAGACTCTCCTCGCCATTGGAGATGGAGATGATGACAAAGCCGCCGCATTCTCTGTGGGTGGCCAGTTCGTCAGGGTGAAAGGGGGCGCCGGGGCCGTTCAGACAGGTGAATGGGCGGTTAACGCATTGACGGAAATTTGCGCCATCCCCGAGCTAGTGTTTCCTGAAGCCTAGATGGCGTTATGCTGCTTCCGCGATATTACACCAAACGGGGGTGTGATCCGACGCCTTTTGCTTGCCGCGTGGAGTACGGTCAATTTCGCACTGGCTCAATAGGTCGGCGGCCTGTGGTGAAAGCAGGAAATGATCGATCCGTACGCCTTCGTCGCGCTGCCAGCGGCCTGCCTGATAATCCCAAAAACTATAGGCACCGACCTCTTTATGGAGTGTTCGCCAGGCTTCGGTGAGTCCTAAGTTCAATAGTGAGCGGAATCGGGATCGTGATTCAGGGCGGCAGAGCGCATCATCGGCCCAGCCGACCGGATCATAGACGTCGTCGTCAGTCGGACAGATATTGTAGTCACCGCCGAGCACAAAGGGCATTTCCAGGGGCAGCAAACTGTCACGGACATGGGCCACGAGCCGATCCATCCATTCGAGTTTGTAGTCGAACTTGTCGCCCGGCGTCGGGTTGCCATTCGGCAAATAGATCGAAGCGACGCGGATGCCGTCAATTGTGCCTTCGATATAGCGGGCTTGTTCGTCATCCGGGTTTCCGGGTAAGCCGCGCGAGACGTCTTCTATCGGCCGCTTTGAGAGGATGGCGACGCCATTGTAGGATTTTTGGCCGTGGGTCTCGACGTTATAGCCTTTATCTTCGATCTCGAGGCGTGGGAACTGATCGTCGACGGTCTTTACTTCCTGCAGAAGTGCGACGTCAGGAGCTGCTTCATCCAGCCATTCCAGCACGCGAGGGAGGCGCGCCTTAATCGAGTTCACGTTAAAAGTTGCGATTTTCAAAACATTGTCTCCCAAACGGAAAAGGCCCGCGATGCGGGCCTCTTTTTAGCACGGATCGAAGGTCATTACATTGAAAACGATGCACCACATCCGCATCCCGACGTCGCGTTTGGATTGTTGATTTGAAAAGCTGAGCCGACCATCTCGGTCACAAAATCGATCTCCGATCCGGCGAGGTAGTCGAGTGAGGTATCGTCGACGACGACCTTGATACCATCGCGCTCGAAAATAGAATCATCGCCATTCTCATCCTCGGCGAAGTCGAAACCGTATTGGAACCCGGAACATCCGCCACCCGAGACCGTCACCCGCAACATCATATGCGGCTTGCCTTCGGCTTCGAATATTTCGTTCAGGCGTTTGACCGCCGATGCGCTAATCGAGACCGCGCGATCTTGCGGTTTGGTCGCTTCTGATGCGAATACATCCATGTTGGAACCCCATGACTATCGTTGTCTTGAAACTTAAGCCTTTTACATGGGGATTTCACCTGAATTTTCAAACTAAATCTGGTATTGCTATTTAAACGTATGCGCAGATATTGTGCAGCCATGTTGCAAACCATAGCGCCTTTTGCGACGCGGCCGGAAGAGAGCCGTGGTCGGCTGCATTCCGAAGCCGAAAGCCGCCGCCGCAGTTGTTTTCAGCGCGACCGCGACAGGATCATCCACTCGACCGCTTTTCGGCGCTTGAAACATAAGACGCAGGTCTTCATTTCCCCCCATGGTGATCACTTTAGAACCCGCCTGACTCACAGCATCGAAGTGGCTCAGATC
>JABJCS010000630.1 GCA_018665505.1 Alphaproteobacteria bacterium | reverse complement strand
CGCAAACAGAGACGAGTTCGCGTTCGTCTGACAGCACCTCTTCGCTGACTTAAAACAACGAACTGGATGCATTAGGCATAGGGGTTCTGGCGCGGCGAGCGAGGAGCTGTTCTCAGTCCGCATAATTCGGGTGCATAAAACCGTGTGAGCTCGGGAGCTGTCACCCAAATCTCAAACGAAGCTCACTTGGATTTAGCCGAACCGAGAATGTTGGGTGGTGAAATTTGACGGAAGGCGATATGCACCGCGAGTGCCAAATTTAATGGGCTATGGGAATTTGGGGTGAGAGAGTACCCAACCCCAATCACTGATCTACGTCCATCGCATTGGATACAGTTTCGCCGAGTTGAGAATTGAAATAAGGGAAGAATCGTCATGCCGAAAGCTTTTGTTACAACCGTTGTCGGCTCAATGCCGAAGCCCGCTTGGCTGATGGAACAATTGCCGCTGAATGCAGAAGGCAAGCAGGTCCATGGTAAGGGTGCGGATTGGCTCTTCAGCGGCGACTTGTTGGAGAACGCACGCGACGACGCGACCCGTTTGACGGTTCATGACCAAGTTCGCGCCGGCATAGACGTCGTCAGCGACGGCGAGCAACGACGGAGCTCTTACCTCACTTATATCACGTCGCGCCTTGAAGGATTCGACTACGAGACATTGGCGAAAAAATGGACCCGCAATAAGCGGCGGTTGGCGGAAGTGGGACGATGCATTGGTCCGGTTCGTCGGCCCGGCTCGATGCTTAAGAAAGATGCCGCATTCATGCTGGCTGAAACCGACCTGCCGGTGAAGATTACAATGCCGGGACCAATGACGGTCGTCGACTCAACGGCCGACGAACATTACGGCGATGAAGCCACCATGGCGATGGAAGTAGCGGCAGCGTTAAACGAAGAAGCCCGTGAGCTTGACGCGCTTGGTGTTGCAGTGATCCAGTTCGACGAGCCGGTCTTCAGCCGATACCCGGACAAGGTAAAGGAGTGGGGTATCACGGCCTTGGATCGTTGCCTCGAGGGGGTGAATTCGGCCAAAACGGCGGCACATATTTGTTATAGCTATCCGATGCCCGGCGTACCGCGCCCGATTGTGGATAGTTATCCGGTTATCCTCGAGGCGCTCGAGGGGTCAAAGATCGACCAGCTTGCCCTCGAATTTGAGGCATCGAAGCTCGACCCCGAACTGCTTCGTCTCTGTCCGTCGAAGACGGTTATGTTCGGCTGTATCGACAACGGTATTGACGAGATCGAAACGCCGGAGCAAGTGGCAGATAAACTGTTGGCGGCGGCAAAGTATTTGCCGGCGGATCAAATTCAGGCAGCTCCGGATTGTGGGTTGGTTCCGCTGTCGCTTGATATCGCGCGCGCTAAATTGCGGGCGATGGTCGAAGGCGCCCGGTTAGCACGCGAACGGCACGGCTGAGCAGGCCCACGGTTTAAATTACGCTCACCGTGTCGAAGCGCAAATTGCTCTCTGATCGCGTCTCTCGATAGAATCGTTTCCGCCATGGTTTGGTTTCTGCCAGCTGGTGCGTTTCCTTTCGAAGAATAAGTCCCTGTATAGGCCAAACCTAGACGAGGACTTGTACGGATGTCAGAAGCGGCGAACTCGCTCGATGCCTCCTTTGAGAAATTTGCCGTCGGGCAACCGGTATCCCGGCTTGAAGACCCTATGCTGTTACGCGGTGACGGTGTTTATACCGATGACATAAGTGTTGAAGGGCAGGCCTATGCTTATGTCTTTCGCTCCCCTTACGCACATGGCGTCATCCGAAAACTCGATGTGTCCGCCGCAGCCGCGGCCTCCGGTGTGCTTTGCGTTCTGACTGCGGACGATCTGACGGCTGCAGGCGTGAAGCCGTTGTTTTGCCGGTTAAACCTAAAGAGCCGAGACGGCTCGCTCATGATTAAGCCGGACCGGCCCAATTTGGCGGTGGACAAGGTTCGCTACAGGGGAGAGGCCATCGCCGTTGTCGTCGCCGAAAGCCTCGAGGACGCAAAGGATGCCTCGGAACTGATCGATCTGGATCTAGAGGTGCTCCCGGCGGTGACGGATGCCCGCGAGGCTCTGCGCGACGGCATGGCGCAATTGCACGACGCAGCACCGGCGAACCGCGCGCTGGATTGGGAGATCGGCGATGAAGCGGAAGCCGATCGAATTTTTGCCGCCGCGCATCACGTCACGCGATTGACGTTTCGCAACAACCGGGTGGTCATCGCACCGATGGAACCACGCGCCGCGGTCGCCGAATACGATGAAGAGAGTCAGCGATATACGCTGCATGTGCCGACCCAGGGCGTCTTCGGCTTTACGACTGAACTCTCTGAATCGATCATGAACATTCCGCGCGAGAATCTGCGCATTCGCACATACCGGGTCGGCGGATCGTTCGGTATGAAATCCGCGCCATATCCCGAATACGCACCGGTTCTGGTCGCAGCCCGGCAGCTCGGACGAGCGGTGAAATGGTGCGATGAGCGGAGCGATAGTTTCCTCTCTGACCAGCATGGGCGTGACGGTTGGGCCGAAGGCTCGTTAGCCTTCGACGCGGAGGGGAACGTCCTGGCGGCTCGCCTCATCAGTTACGGGAATGCGGGCGCATATTTCAGCGCCGTTGGCCCGCACATGTATACCAACAACGTCCAGCGGAATTTCCCTGGTGTCTATCGTCTGCCGCTCTTGCATGCGCGCTCCTACGGCGTGTTTACGAACACGACGCCGATTGGGGCCTATCGCGGTGCTGGGCGGCCCGAAGCCGTCTATTACATGGAACGGCTGATGGATACAGCGGCACGTGAGATGGGCATCGACCGGGTTGAGTTGCGGCGGCGCAATATGTTGCGCCCCGACGAGATTCCTCATACGACGGTCCTTGGGATGACGTATGACAGTGGAGATTTTCCGGCCGTGATGGATGACGCGCTTGCCGCCGCCGACTGGGATGGGTTCGAAGCGCGCCGACAGGCTTCTGCTGAAAAGGGACTGCTGCGGGGTCTCGGCATTGCGACGTATCTCGAGGCGACCGGTGCGCCGGCGCGTGAGATGGGGCGCATTCGCTTCGAGGAAGACGGAACTGTCACGATGGTCTCCGGCTCGCTTGATTACGGCCAAGGACACGCCGTCGCCTTCGCGCAGGTCGTCGGGTCAAAGCTCAACATTCCCCTCGACCGGTTCCGGTTGATACAAGGTGATAGCGACGAGCTGATCGCTGGGCAAGGAACCGGCGGTTCGAAGACGATGATTTCCGGGGGCACCATCATGCTGCACACCGCGGAAAAGGTGATCGAGAACGGTAGGGAAATCGCTGCCCATGTCTTGGAAGCCGCACCAGTCGACATTGAATTCGAAAATGGTCTTTTCGCCGTTGTTGGTACCGACCGGACGGTTTCGATCTTGGAGCTGGCGGAACATGTACGTGAAGGACTACCCGGAGGCGTCCCGCAGACGCTGGATGCGGAACTTGCGGAAGACCCCCCACCATCGGCATTTCCGAACGGATGTCATATCGTCGAGGTCGAAATCACACCGGAGACTGGCGAAGTGAAAGTCGATCGCTATCACATCGTCGATGACTTCGGGACGCTTGTGAATCCGATGCTTGTCGAGGGACAGGTTCACGGCGGTATTACCCAGGGCTTGGGCCAAGCGTTAATGGAAGACACACTCTACGATGAGCAAGGCCAGCTGATCACCGGTTCCTTCATGGATTACGCGATGCCGCGTGCGGCGGATTTACCAGTGTTCAATTTCGGCTCGCATCCGGTCCCGGCGACGACCAATCCGCTTGGAGCGAAAGGGTGTGGCGAAGCAGGTTGTTCCGGCTCGATGCCGTCGGTCATGAACGCCATTGTCGACGTTTTGGCACGCGAGACCGGGCGCACGCATATCGATATGCCGGCGACGCCGCAACGCATTTGGGCAGCATTACGTGAGGGCTCCTAGGAGCAAAATGTATGAGCGAACTTAGCGAAGAGTCCGTCAGAGCGGAAATCCGTGGCTGGCTCGAGGAATACTGGGACCCGAACGGAAACCTCCTCGAATGGCGGAATATCCTGGTCGACTCCGGATGGGGCATGCCGCAATGGCCGAAAGAATGGTTCGGGCGGGACTTACCGATGGGCTTCGCGAGAGTCGTTGATGAGGAATTCAAGCGGGTCGACGCGATAACCGTGGCTCGGAATGGGGCCGCGACCCTCGCGGGGGCAACGATCCTGTCACACGGGACGGATATGCTGCGGGAGAAATTCTTGCGGCGAAGCCTGACGGGCGAGGACGTTTGGTGCCAATTGTTTAGTGAGCCGGGTAACGGATCCGATTTGGCCGGCGCCATGACCCGCGCGGAGCGCAAGGGGAACAAGTACGTTGTCAACGGCCAGAAGGTGTGGACCACCAGCGCGCATCTTGCGGATTACGGTATTCTGCTCGCCCGCACCGATTTGGATGTGCCCAAGCATAACGGCCTCAGTTATTTCTTGATCGATATGCGCCAGCCTGGTGTCGATGTCGTCCCGTTGCGGCAAATGAACGACCACGCGTCATTCAATCAGGTGTTTATGACTGATGCGGAAGTGCCACCCGAATACCTGTTAGAGAACGAAGGCGATGGTTGGAATATCGCAACGACGACGCTCATGCATGAACGTCGGAACGCGGATTCCAATCGACGAAAGGTAGAACCGACGCCACGGGACGAGCCGATCTTTCAAGAAGAGGCGGCGGAGATCAAAACCGCGATGGCCCCTTATACCTGGTACCCGCAACGCTCGGGCCGCGTTGATTTGGTCCTCGACCGGGCTCGGGAGACGGGCCGCGTTAGCGATCCGGTGGTGCGGCAGGAAGTCGCGAAATTGATGACATTAGCGAAGTCCGCCGATTGGTTGGCGAAACGCGCCCGGGCATCGCAGGAGCAAGGCCGCTCTCCCGGCCCCGAAGGCTCCCTCGGTAAACTGGCGGCGAGTGAAGTCGCGCGGGCTGCGAACAAGGTTCATACGATGCTCAGTGGCGCGGACGCGATGTTGACCGGTGAGGACAGCCCGCTTGGGGGCGTCATCGCGGAGATTCTGATTTCGACCCCCGCCATCTCAATCGCCGGAGGTACGGACGAGATTCAGAAGAATATCATCTCCGAACGCGTCCTCAAGATGCCGAAAGAGCAGCGCTTCGATACCGATCGTCCCTATCGCGAAGTGCCAAAGAACATATTACCGAAATAGATTTTACTGGATAGCGGGAGAGCTAAGATGAAAGGCATTGTGTTTTTGGGCGATCGGAAACTGGAGCTCCAGGAATTCCCCGACCCGACGCCGGGGCCCCGTGACGTCATTCTGGAGATCAAGGCGTCCGGCATGTGTGGGACCGATCTTGGCCCCTATCGCCGAGAGTACAAACCAGGCGGTGTCACGTCAGGTGTCAGCCGGGTCTCGGGATCTGTCATCGGCGGGCATGAGCCGTGCGGCGTCGTTGTCGAAGTTGGCTCCGCGGTTTCCGAGCGTGAAGCGAAAGTCGGCGCCCGGGTGATGGATCATCACTACGACGGCTGCGGGGTGTGCCGGCATTGTCAGACGGGTTGGTCGCAAATGTGTCTCGATGGTGCCGTCGTGTTCGGATCGGGCGGCCATGGGGCGCATGCCCAGTATATGAGCGTACCGGCACATACATTAGTGGGATTGCCGGAAGATATATCCTTTGAAGCGGGGGCGGCGATTTCCTGCGGGACCGGCACGGCCTATGGCGCGCTGAAGCGGCTTGAGCTTGAAGGTGACGAGACCATCGTTGTCTTCGGCCAAGGTCCGGTCGGTCTCTCGGCAACGCAATTGGCTGTTGCCATGGGGGCCCGGGTAATCGCGGCAGACATTTCGCCGGAGCGCCGGCAGATGGCGCTGGATCGGGGTGCGGATGTCGTCATCGACCCGTCCGCGGACGATCCGGTTCAAGCGATCAAGGATTTGACCCACGGCGAAGGCGCGGACAAGGCGCTAGATGCGACCTCGTCATCGGACGCGCGACGCGCAGCGGTCCGCAGTACCCGGGCATGGGGCACGGCGTGCCTGGTCGGGATTGGCGGCGAAGTTACGCTGGAAGTATTACCTGACCTAATTCACCGGCAAATTACGCTGGTCGGTCATTGGACATTCTCGAAGGTAGGTCAGGCCGATTGTGCGCGTTTCGTCTCGGATCGGAAGATCGATGTCGACAGCCTTTTCACCCATAAATGGAAATTGGATCAGGCGGAAGAAGCCTACCAATTATTCGACCAACAGAAAACCGGTAAGGGCGTCTTCCTGCCGTCTTCGTAAGGGAAGATTTGGATGCTTTCTTCCGGCAAGATGCGGATCGTCAACGGCGTTCCGATACATTACACCTTGGACGGCCCGGATGCGGCGCCGGTGATTACCTTCGCGCACGCATTGTCACTGGATTTACGCAGTTTCGATCCGCAAGTCGACGCGTTCCGGGAGACATACCGCGTTCTCCGACTGGACCTCCGCGGGCACGGTCGCACCGATCCCGATGGTGGGCCATTTTCCATGGAAGATCTTGGCGATGATGTCGTCGGCTTGCTGGATTCTATCGGCTGCGCGCGGACACATTTCGTTGGCAGCTCGCTCGGGGCTATGGCGGGGTTTGCGCTGGCATTCGGCCATGCAGGTCGTCTCTCCAGTCTTACGTTTATGGCCTCTCAAGGGGCGTTGCCCGAGGAAGGTATCGCCAGGGCACGCGGAAGTATTGCGGCGATGCGGGCTTCCGGTGCCGACAATCGGACCACCCTTGCCGAGCAAACCGATGCAATGCTAACTCGTTTGCTGCACGATCCGGATGAGGCTGCGAATCCCGAGCAGATCGCACTGTTGCGTCGCATTATTGGAGAGACT
>JABJCS010000629.1 GCA_018665505.1 Alphaproteobacteria bacterium | reverse complement strand
GAACAAGATCGATTGATGCGCCGCGCCTTCGTATTGTATCTGGGCGCGGGTCAGGTCGAGCGCGCGATTGAACTTGCCGAACGCATGGCGGAACGTAAAAAGGGTACGACCGTGTCGCTTTTGCTGTTGGCGGCGCGCGATGTAAAGGCAGGTGAGTTTATAACCGCACGAGATCGGCTTAAAGATTTGCCGGAACAAGGTCTTGCCCGGTACAGCCAACCTTTGGCTCAAGCCTGGATCAGCGCCGGATTAAAAGAATTTCCCGCCGCGTATACACGATTGGAGCCGTTGGCGAAGGAAAATGGGTTTGCCGTCTTGAGCGATCTTCACTTGGCGCTCTTGAATGAGAATGCCGGGCGCAAGGACGAAGCTTTGGCGATTTATCGCAAAGCGTCCGAGGATATGAAAAAGGTTCCGCTGCGCATGGTGCGCGCCATGGGATCGTTCCTAGAGCGCGAAGGTAATTCGGCGGAAGCGAAGACTCTGTATGAAGGCTATCTCGCGGTTCATCCGGCCAGTCATCTGATTGATTATGAGCTGAAGCGGTTAGAGACAGGAAAGGTCGCTCGTCCGATTGCCGTTGACGCCGCATCGGGTTTTGCCGAGGGCATGTTTAATTTGGCGTCCGCTCTTCCGATAAATCGTGCGGGCGCAGCGGCTCTCCTATACGCCCGGATCGCAGCATATTTGAGACCTGATTTTCCGGTCGCTCAATTACTGATGGGCGATATCTTCGACATCAGCCGACGCTACGCGGATTCAATTGCGATATATCGAACCATCGCCCTCGATTCGCCCTATAGCTGGCTGGCCCGCCTCAAGATGGCGGAGAATTTGAACAATACCGATCAGATCGAAGAAGCGAAGGCTCTTTTAGAAGCCTTGGCGAATGAGCGTCCGAAAGATATTGAACCGCTACTGCGGCTCGGTAGTTTCTTACGCGTGAGAGAGGAATTCGCCGGCGCTGAGGAAGCCTATAATCGCGCCTTTGCACGGCTCGAAGATCTTAAACCGAACAACTGGTCACTCTACTATTACCGGGGAATTTCCCGTGAGAGACTAAAGAAATGGGACGAGGCGGAAAAAGATTTCTTAAAAGCACTCGAATTGAATCCTGACCATCCGTATGTGCTGAACTACTTGGGATACTCCTGGGTTGATCAAGGGAAGAATCTCGCCAGGGCGCGGGGAATGATCGAACGTGCGGTCGAGCAACGGCGCGACGATGGATATATTGTCGATAGCATGGGGTGGGTTCTCTATCGTCTTGGGGATTATTCCGATGCGGTTCAGCATCTCGAGCGAGCTGTCGAACTCCGTCCTTTGGATCCCATCATAAGCGACCATTTGGGGGATGCTTATTGGCGGGTTGGCCGCAAGCATGAGGCTCGGTTTCAGTGGCGTCGCGCTCTTAGTTTAAAACCGGAAAAGGGTGAAGTCATTAAAATCGAAAGTAAAATTCTAAAGGGTATGGAAGCCCCGATAAAAACGGATTCCGGCGGATGAACGCGGCCCCCACGGGCTCGGTGGTGATTGAGGCACCGGCGAAAATCAACCTCTATCTCCATGTCGTCGGTCGCCGGTCGAACGGTTATCATGAGCTTGAGTCCCTGATCGCATTTACCGATGAGTTTGATGTCTTGACGCTTGAGGCGTCCGACGAATTAACGTTGGAGATCGATGGGACGTTTGCCGATCGCCTACCGACTTCGGACGACAATTTGGTGTTACGCGCGGCACGCGCGCTTGGTGAAGCCGCGGGGGTCGATCCCGTGGCTCGGATTAGGTTGCGCAAGGAACTGCCTGTTGCGGCGGGACTTGGCAGCGGGTCTGCGGACGCGGCGGCGACATTGCGCGGTCTTGCACAGCTTTGGGATATTGATGCATCGAAGGTTGATCTTAAAGAGGTCGGTTTCGGGCTCGGCACCGACATACCGGCTTGTCTTGTAAGCGACACTGTTCATGTCGGCGGCGTCGGTGAAAATCTGCAGCCTGGCCCGGCCTTACCGGATGCGGGGATCGTTCTTGTCAATCCGGGTGTGACATTGTCAACGCCGTCAGTTTTCCAGGCCCGGCGGGGTGGTTTCTCACCGAACCTGCCGATGATGAAATCGCCGGCCAATCTTGGTGTCCTTGTCCGCGAACTCGAAGACCGGACCAACGATCTAACCGAGCCCGCGTTGCGTTTGGCACCCGTCATTCGTGAAGTATTGGCGGCTCTCGAAGCGATGCCTGGCTGCCGACTGGCGCGGTTGTCGGGAAGTGGTGCGACGTGTTTCGGATTGTTCGATAACCCCGCCGCCGCCGAGGCCGCGGCAGGGGACCTCGAGGTCGATGGATGGTGGGTCAGAGCGACGCGATTCCGGACCAGCGGCGCATGACCGATGAGACAGCAGAGCGATTGCGCGTTGTGGTTTGCGTAAACAAGATGCGCGGGCCGCGCGGTAAGTGCTGTGGGCTCAGTGGGTCGCCGGAGATAGCGGCGGCGCTAGAGAGTGGTGTCCAGACGCGGCAATTGAACGTCGATGTAGAAACCATCGTGTGTTTCGGCAAATGTGACGATGGACCGAACCTCAGAATTGTCGGTGCTGAATTTCGCCAACATCTGACACTCGAAGACGTCCCGTCCTTGTTGGATGAATTCGAATCTCGTGCCGGGCGAATTGAAAACGGTGCGCTGCTGTATCCGGGCGCATAAAGCGGCTCCGTCTTAGTTCATCAAGAAAACGCCTTTGCCAGTTGTTTGTGTGTCGAACAGCTTATAGGCGGCGTCCGCTTCATCTAACTTGAATTCGTGAGTAAATAGCGCATCGACGTCGATCTTCCGTTCCGCCACGAATTCCGCGCAATCTGCCTGTCCGTTCTTGCTGAAGGTCCATGACCCGACGACGGTGACCTGCCGTCGGAGCATGTCGTTCGAGACGTCGATGGTGACGTCGCCGCCTTCACCCACGAAACAAACAGTCCCCCAAGTCCGCACACATTGGACCGCCGCGCGCCGGGCTTCCGAACTGGAACTGCAATCCAGCGATTTATGCGCGCCTTCGCCGTGGGTGAGGTCGCGGATGGCTTCAACGACGTCGTTCTTGCCCGGGTCGATGACCTCGTCGGCACCGAATTGTCGGGCGAGCTCCAGGCGTTCCTCACCAATATCAAGCGCGATGACCCTGGCCCCCATCGCCTTTGCCAACTGCGTCGCGCTGAGACCGACCGGGCCCTGTCCGAAAATCGCGATCGTCTCGTCCCCTGCGAGATCGAGCCGTTTCAACGCGCCGTAGGCGGTGCCAGTACCGCAGGAAATCGCGGCGCCGGTTTTAAAAGACAGTGACTCCGGGAGTTTGACCAAAGTATGCGCCGGCACCTTCATGTATTTCGCGTGCGCGCCGTGTCCTGTGGCGCCATAGACGACGGCGCCGTCTATACACAGCTGCGACCAGCCATCGCGGCAATGTTTGCAAACCCCACATCCGCTGTAGTGATGGTCCATCATCCGGTCACCGACTTTGGCTTGCGCTTCGGGCACGCCTTCACCGACCGCTGCGACGATGCCGCAGGGCTCATGCCCCGCGATTAGCGGTGTGCCGTCGCCGACAAGGCCGAGCGCCGCGGCCCCGCCGATGGCCCGGTACATCTTTAAATCGCTGCCGCACATGCCGGATGCCATGATTTCAATGACTGCTTCTCCAGGCCCTGGTGTCGGGTCGGGAAACTCCATGAATTCCAGCTTTCGGTCTCCCATGAATACAACAGCTTTCATCTTCCTGCCCTTCGGTCGTGCGGTGAAATGGTAGAACAAACGGTAAGCCTACGCGCGGGCATGGCAACACTTTTGAGGGGCTGAGGAATACTGACGCAAAAATCACGTCAACGGCCTCTTGCGGGACCGCGCCGAGCGCCTTATCTTCCGCCCCGGATTGGGGCGTGGCCAAGTGGTAAGGCACCGGTTTTTGGTATCGGCATTCGCAGGTTCGAATCCTGCCGCCCCAGCCAATCCTGGAATATTATGACATTCAGACGATTTTCCGGTCCACGCGACAGCCTCTGGAAACTTATGAGAACTGTTTGCGTGTATTGAAAGTGTCCCCTACGCGGCCGCTCCGTGACGTCTCTGGGCATCTTCTTTAATCATATCCGCTCCTTTCTCGGCGATCATGATTGTCGGTGCATTGGTATTGGTCGACGTCACCGCCGGCATGACGGAAGCGTCAATTACGCGCAGCCCTTCCATGCCGTGAACGCACAGCCGATCGTCGACCACCGCCAGCGGGTCTGAGCCCATTTTGCAGGAGCAGGTTGCGTGAAAAACGGTCGAACCAATCTCGCGCGCATAAGCCAAAAACTCGTCATCGGTCTGAACGTCGATGCCCGGGAAGGTTTCCGCCACGAGATATTGCTTTAGCGCGGGTGTGTTGAACCATTCCCGGACCTTCCGTAATCCTGCGATGACGGTGCGGCGATCACGGTCTTCGGCCATGTAATTTGGGTTGATCGCCGGTTGTTCGTGGGGATCCGCCGATTTCGCTTCGACGTAGCCGCGACTTTCCGGTCGCATCTGCCAGACGCCGGAAGTCATCCCGGGCTTCGTGTCCAACACTCTTTTGGGGCCGAGTGCGAAACTCGCCGAAGCGAACAGCGCTTGCACATCCGGTGTCGCCGATTCCGGAAGAACTTTCACCGATGCGGCGAGAAGCGATGCCGCGTATGTCAGCATGCCAGTCCCGTTGAAGGCGTATTTCATCAATTCGGCGGCGAATCGTAAGCCCCGGGAACGTTCGTTCAGTGTTGCAATATTCTGCACTTCGGCCTGAACGCGAACGATGAAATGGTCTTGAAAGTTCTTCCCCACACCTTTCAGTGCATGTTGGGTGTCAATCCCGATCCCGCCCAAATGATCAGGGTCTCCGATGCCGGACAATTGCAGAATATGGGGTGACCCGATGGCGCCGCCTGATAGAATCACTTCTCCACCTGCATCTGCGCGCTGCGTTGATCCATCGCGGGAGAACTCGACGCCTACCGCTCGTTTGCCTTCTAAAACGATCCGGTGCACCAAGGCGTTTGTTATGACCCGCAAATTCGCGCGGCCCATCGCCGGGCGTAGATAAGAGCGTGCGGTGCTGGCGCGAAACCGCCCGCCCCGGGTTTGCTGTACCCAACCGATATGGTCGCCCAACCCGTGGGGTAAGTCGTTGAGGTCTTCTCGATAGGCCCAACCCATTTGTTGGCCGGCTTCAATGGCGATTTCGCAAAGCTCTGGTTTGTCGCGGTTTTGCGATGTGAAGAGCGG
>JABJCS010000628.1 GCA_018665505.1 Alphaproteobacteria bacterium | reverse complement strand
TCTACCGTCTTGTTCATGGGCGGTGCCGGTGGATCGCTGCGCGCGGGCGTCACAGAGAACCCAGTCCACCTAACACGCTCGGTGCGCAATCGCCTCACACGGGTCACCATGGGGGGTGCTCCCGTATATGTATGGCCGGGCGGCGGGATCACAGCGATGGTCGACGTCATGCAAATGCCGGACGATTCCTTCGGCCATGTGCCGACCCCAGCCATCGTCGCACCTATTGAGTTCACCCTCGCGCGTTCCGATTTTGCGGAACTCGGTGGGCATACGGATCACATCACCTCGCTCACCGATGTGGTGGCGGAATTCAAAGATGTCGCACGGCGCAGCCAATGGCACCCAGACAATCCCTGGCCGCTCGCCAAGAGAACGGATTAGAGAGACGTCATGAACGCCGTCGCGCATCAAATCCCAACGACTGTAACCGACCGCCAAACGGCTCATCTGTCGGCCAACCGTTTGCATTTGCACGAAGGCCCGATCGATCTTGTCATTGGCGCTGAAGGTTCGCCCGATGCGGTCAGCGAGGCTTATCGGCGCGCCGCCAGCCGGTTTGACGGCCTACTTCCCTCCTTGGTTGGTGAATTAGCGACCCTTCGCATGCCAATCGGCGACGAACCGTCAGAGGTACTCGGCCCGGTCGCCAACCGAATGATGGCAGCGGTTCGCCCTCATGTTGGCCACTTCATAACACCGATGGCGGCGGTCGCCGGCGCGGTTGCAGACGAAATCTGCGCCGCCATGTCGACGGTCGACGAAGTGCGGAAGATCTATGTGAACGATGGCGGCGATATCGCGTTCCATCTCGCGACTGGCGAGATTCTCGCGGTCGGTTTGGTGCCGGTGCTCGTCAATGCCCAGTTGGACGGCAGTGTCGAAATCTCATCCGATATGAATGTGCGAGGGATAGCTACCAGCGGCATGGACGGTCGGAGTTTCTCGTTCGGGATCGCGGATGCGGTCACCGTGTTGGCCGCTTCCGCTGCCAGCGCGGACGCCGCCGCGACCTTGATCGCGAATGCAGTGGACGCGGATCATCCCGCTATTGAGCGGGCACCCGCATCTTCCCTCGACCCCGATAGCGACCTCGGCGACAGGCTTGTGACCGTTAACCGGGGGGAATTACCACTCGAGACGATCGATGCGGCCCTGTCGCAAGGCGAAGCATTTGCGCGGGACCTCATTGAACGCCGCTTGATCGACGCCGCATTCTTATCTTGCGTGGGCCACATTCGGATCGCGGGCAACAATTATACGAGAACGATTGAAACATTCTTATCTTAAATCCGCGCCGGCGTACGGTGCGAACTGGAGGAAAAAGACGTGATCGACCCCATTCTGATCGAAGAGCTAATCGGCCCCTTCCTGCGTGAGGATATCGGCTTTGTTGATCTGACCTCGACGATCATGATCGACGCGGCGACAGACGGTACGTTTGACGTCAACGCCCGCGAGGACATCGTCGTGGCTGGTTTGAACGTCGCCGGCGCGGTCTTCCGCCGGTGCGAGCCGAACTGTACATATGAGGCTCGCGTTAAAGACGGCGATCACGTCAAGGACGGCACGACGCTGGCGCGGGTGTCGGGGAAAGCGCGCGGCCTCCTGACGGCGGAGCGGACAGCGCTCAACATTCTCCAACATCTCTCCGGTATCGCCACGCTTACGTCAAAATACGTGAAGGAAATCGAAGGCACCAACGCCACTCTGATTGACACGCGAAAGACGACACCGGGACTGCGGGCGCTTGAAAAACACGCCGTCACCTGTGGTGGTGGACGGAATCACCGCTTAGCGCTCGACGGCGGCGTTTTGGTGAAAGACAACCACATCGCAGTCTGCGGCGGATTGACGGCGGCGATCCAACGGGCGAAATCACAAGTCCCGACGCTCACGAAAGTACAGGTCGAATGCGACAATCTGGATCAAGTGAAAGAGGCGCTCGAAGCGGGTGCGGAATCGCTACTGCTCGATAACATGTCGCCGGATACGATGCGGCAGGCCGTCGAAATCGTCCAAGGTCGGATCACGCTGGAAGCTTCCGGCGGCATTACGCTCGAGACCGTACGAGCGAAGGCGGAATCAGGCGTTGATCTGATTTCGACCGGCAAGATCACCCAATCGGCCCCTTCCGTAGACATTGGATTGGATGATGTCGAAATCTGATCACTTCCAG
>JABJCS010000627.1 GCA_018665505.1 Alphaproteobacteria bacterium | reverse complement strand
CGAAGCTGGAGAAGGGTCGCGGTGTTGTCGCGACCGTCTTGATCCAGCGAGGTACCCTGAAACAAGGCGATGTCTTCATCGCCGGAAACGAGTGGGGCCGTGCGAGGGCTCTGATCGACGATCGAGGAAAGCCGATTAAGGTGGCGGGACCTTCCGAGCCGGTCGAGGTCTTGGGCCTTCAAGGTGCACCAGCGGCTGGTGATGAGTTCGTTGCGGTCGAAGACGAAGCCCGGGCGCGTGAAATCACGGAGTACCGGCAACGGGCCGAACGCCAGAAATCACTTGCGGTCGGTGCTCGTGGAACACTTGAGCAGATGTTCGATCAAATCCAGGCGGGAGAAGCCCAGGAATTGCCGATCATCATTCGCGGCGACGTCCAGGGCTCTATCGAAGCGATTATCGGCTCTCTAGAAAATATGTCCACGGACGAAGTGAAAGTCCGGGTCATGCACAGCGCTGTCGGCGGTATCACCGAATCCGATATCATTCTTGCGAAATCGGTCGGCGGTCTCGTCATCGGCTTCAATGTGCGCGCCAATCCTCAAGCTCGCCTCCAAGCGCAGCAAGAGCATGTCGATATCCGATATTATTCGATTATCTACAACGTGCTCGACGATATGAAGCAGTTGATGGAAGGCTTGCTGGCACCGGAAATTCGCGAACGTCAAATTGGTTATGCGGAAGTACGCGATGTATTCAGCGTCACGCGAGCCGGTAAGGCCGCCGGTTGCATGGTCACGGAAGGCATGTTCAAGCGTGGCAATAAAGTACGATTGTTGCGCGATGACGTGGTGATTTTCGAGGGCAGCTTGAAATCCCTGCGGCGCTTCAAGGACGATGTCCGCGAGGTACAGCAGGGCTACGAATGCGGCATGGCGTTCGAAAATTACGACGACATCAAGAATGGCGATGTCATCGAATGTTTCGAATCCGAGGAAGTCGCCCGAACCTTGTAATGGCGGCGCCGTAGCGGTGCGCGAAAACGGAAATGAGTAAACACAAAGAACCGAGTGTTCGCCAACTACGGGTTGGTGAGGAATTGCGGCACGCCTTGGCGGATATCCTGGGGCGGGGAACCTTGCGCGATCCCGAATTGAGCGGTCGCGCGTTGACTGTAACAGAAGTGCAGGCGAGCCCGGATCTAAAACGGGCAACGGTATTTCTGACTCCGCTTGGTGGTGATAAGGATCCGGTAATCCTGAAAGCCTTAGGCCGTGCCACATCGTTTCTACAAAAGGAAGTTGGGCGGCGCATTCGGCTCCAATTCACGCCCCGACTATCTTTTTCGTTCGATGACCGGTTCGATTATGCCTCGAAGATCGACGGGTTGCTTCGGCTGCCCGAAGTAGCGCGCGATCTACCGCCCCGGAATTATGTGGACGACGACTCCGATAATGGGCAGGCGTAGAAAATCGGGACAAAAGGTAGACGGCTGGGTCATTCTGGATAAGGCGTTTGGAATGACGTCCACTGCTGCGGTCGGCGCCGTACGTCGAATTTTCGACGCGAATAAGGCCGGTCATGCCGGCACCCTCGATCCGCTGGCAAGTGGTGTGTTACCGATCGCGCTCGGTGAAGCGACAAAGACGCTGCCCTATGTTGTCGATACCGAGAAAAGCTATCAATTTACCCTAAAATGGGGTGAAGCGACGACGACCGACGACCGCGAAGGTGAAATCACCGACCGAAGCGACGCTCGGCCTAGCGAAGCCGAGATCAATGCGGGTTTAATCGAATTCATTGGCGAGATCGAACAAGTGCCCCCGGCCTTTTCTGCCATCAAGGTCAATGGCGAACGCGCCTATGATATGGCGCGGCGTGGCGATACCGTGAAATTGGAAGCACGTCGTATCTGGATAAAACGCTTTGAGCTGGTGGAAATGCGCGACGCCGATCAGGCGGTCTTTAACGTTATCAGCGGAAAAGGTGCCTATATGCGCAGCCTGGCACGCGACCTAGCGCTTCGCGTTGGCACGGTCGGTCATATCGCAGAATTGCGCCGCACCGCGGTTGGCAGATTTGCGGAAGAGGATGCGATTTCACTGGACGAATTGGATGCGATTGGGCACAGTCCCGCCGCTTCCGGAGCGTTGCTGCCCGTTGAGACCCCGCTGGACGACATCCCGGCGTTGGCCCTGACGGAGCAGGAAGCGGCCCGACTGCGAAATGGACAGGCGGTCTCACTATTACGGAAGCTCGATCTCGAACGCATTTCCGCATTCGACGATGGAGAAACGGTTCTCGCGACCACGTCCGGCAAACCTGTGGCACTGACGAAATACAGTGCAGGTGAAGTCCGGCCGGTTCGCGTTTTAAATGTTTAGATTGAATGGAGTAGACGATGTCGATTACGGCAGAACGCAAAGAGGAACTCATCAAAGAGTTCGCCACGAGCACCGGTGATACGGGCTCGGCCGATGTGCAGGTAGCGATCCTCACGGAACGGATCCTTAATCTCACCGAGCACATGAAAATTCACAAGAAGGACTTCCACTCACGACGTGGCCTTCTCATCATGGTCGGACAACGGCGCCGGCTTCTCGATTATCTGAAGCGCACAGAGACGCCCAGATATGACGCGATCATCAAGCGGTTGGGACTTCGGCGCTAAACGTGAATGCCGAATACCGTCGCTCTACAGCGATGCAAGATTGTTGCGTTTCGGCGCAACCAGCCCGCTCCGCCGGGCATATTTCGTTTGAAATGCGATCTGAAAAAGATCGAAAGACGAATAAACGAGGTGCGCCGGGATGGCCCGGCCACCAACTGCCGTTGAATGTTGGAGCGGTGATCCAACGGCGATTCTGAAGGAATGATGGATGTTTAATATTACACGTAAGGAAATTAACTGGGGCGGACGCCCGCTGATCATTGAGACGGGGAAAATTGCCCGTCAGGCCGATGGCGCGGTACTCGTGACCTATGGCGAGACCCAGGTATTGTGCACGGCTGTGGCCAACCGTTCGGCCCGTCCGGGTCAAGATTTCTTTCCTTTGACGGTTAACTATCAAGAAAAGACATTTGCCGCTGGTAAAATTCCGGGTGGCTTCTTTAAGCGCGAAGGACGCCCTTCGGAGAAGGAGACGTTAACCTCGCGCTTGATCGATCGGCCGATCCGGCCGTTGTTCCCGGACGGATTCCGGAACGAAACCCAAGTCATATGCACTGTTCTGGCGCACGATTTGGAAAACGACCCGGACATCGTCGCGTTGATCGGCTCTTCCGCGGCGTTGACAATCTCCGGTGTGCCTTTCGTGGGCCCCATTGCAGGCTGCCGCGTTGGTCGCATTGAGGGAGAATTCGTCCTTAATCCGCGCCAAGATCAAATGGAGGAATCGACTCTCGATCTCATCGTCGCCGGAACGAGTGCGGGCGTGATGATGGTTGAATCGGAAGCTCAAGAGCTTGACGAAGAGACTATGTTGAAAGCGGTGACCTTCGGGCATCAACAAAGCCAACCGGTTATCGACGCAATCATCGAACTCGCCGAAAGCTGTGCTAAGGAGCCCTGGGATCTGCCGAGCGCACCGGAGCAGTACGATACGGTCGCCGCGCGGGTGAAGGAACTTGCAACGGAGCCTGTGACCGCAGCCTACCAAATCATCGTCAAACAGGATCGCGTGGAGGCGTTGAGCGCCGCACGCAAGACTGTCATGACGGCTCTCGAGGCAGAAGAGCTCGATTTGGAAATCGGCGCCGGCGTCTTCAAGAAGGTAGAAAAAGACATCGTCCGGGGCAGCATCATCAAGACCGGCCAACGGATCGATGGACGCGACACCAAGACGGTTCGCCAAATCAACTGCGAGGTCGGCGTATTGCCGCGCGCACATGGCTCAGCCTTGTTTACCCGGGGTGAGACGCAAGCGCTTGTGGTTACAACGCTTGGCACCGGACAAGATGAACAGATCATCGATGCGCTTGAAGGTGAGTATCGCGAAGCCTTCATGCTTCACTACAACTTCCCGCCTTACTCGGTCGGTGAAGCATCGTTCTTGCGCTCTCCGGGCCGTCGTGAAATCGGCCATGGCAAGCTCGCGTGGCGCGCTGTTCGGCCGTTGCTGCCAACCAAGGAAGACTTTCCCTACACGATGCGTGTTGTCTCGGAGGTCACGGAATCGAACGGATCGTCCTCGATGGCGACGGTTTGTGGGTCGTCGATGTCCTTGATGGACGCAGGTGTACCGCTCGGCAATCCAGTCGCCGGCATCGCCATGGGTTTGATCAAGGAAGCAGATGATTTCGCCGTTCTCTCCGATATCTTGGGCGACGAGGATCATCTTGGTGATATGGACTTCAAGGTCGCTGGTACCTCGAAGGGTGTCACCTCGTTGCAGATGGACATTAAGATTACTTCGATTACCGAGGAAATCATGCAAATCGCTCTTGGCCAAGCCAAGGACGGACGCTTGCATATCCTAGGCGAGATGGAGCGGGCAATTAACGCGGCGCGTGAAAGCGTGTCCGACAACGCGCCCCGCATCACAACGATGTCCATTCCGCGCGATAAGATCCGTGAAGTCATCGGAACCGGCGGTAAGGTCATTCGCGAGATTTGCGAAGTCACCGGCGCCAAGGTTGACATTGAAGACGACGGCACGATCAAGGTTGCGGCTGTCGACGGAGAAGCCGGCCAGAGAGCGATCGATTGGATCAATGGCATCGTCGCCGAGCCGGAAGTCGGCACGATTTACAACGGTAAGGTTGTGAAGCTGATGGACTTCGGCGCTTTCGTGAACTTCCTCGGCAGCAAAGACGGTCTTGTCCATATTTCCGAGCTGGCGCAAGAGCGCGTCGGTGAAGTCGGCGATATCGTCACGCTTGGCGATGAGGTAAAGGTCAAAGTTATCGGCCTCGACGATCGCGGCAAGGTTAAATTGTCCATGCGGTCGGTCAACCAGGAGACTGGTGAGGAAATTGAAGTCGAGCCCCGCGCGCCGCGTGGCGATCGGCCCAGTGGAGATCGGCCGCGCCGCGGCCGTGCTCGCAACGAAGACTAAAATTGCCGGAAAGATATCCCGGATACAGAAACGCGGCGGACTTGTTCCGCCGCGTTTTTCATTGCGGTTAATATTGGAAGAGTGAGGTGACGGAAAGCTTTAGGCCGGTGTCGCCGCCATGCCGACGACATTATAGCCGTTATCCACGTATAGGACTTCGCCGGTGACAGCGCCGGAGAGATCGGAGAGCAAATACACGCCGGCCCCGCCAATATCGTCCAAGGTCACATTGCGGCGCAGTGGCGAGTTCTCGCCCTGCCATTTGAACACGAACCGCGCACTGCCGATGGCGGAACCCGCCAAAGTACGCATGGGTCCTGCCGAAATCGCATTTACGCGAATGCCTTTCCCGCCGAGATCGGCGGCGAGATATCGCACACTCGCCTCAAGCGCGGCTTTCGCGACACCCATCACATTATAATTCGGCATCACGCGCTGCGAGCCGTCATAGGTCAGGGTCAGCAGGCTACCGCCAGGCGGCATAAATCGCACGGCGCGTTGCGCCACGGCGGTGAACGAATAGCAGGAGACATCGAGCGTGTGCAGGAAATTCTCCCGCGACGTATCGATGTAACTTCCCTTCAACTCTTCCTTATCGGAATAAGCGATCGCGTGGACGACGAAATCAATTTCCGACCATTCCTTGGCAACAGCATCGAAAGCGGCGTCGAGGCTCCCGGCCTCCGAGACGTCACACGGGACGACAATGTTCGAGCCAACCGATTCCGCCAATGGCTGAACCCGCCGACCAAGTGCTTCGCCTTGATAGGTGAAAGCCAGTTCGGCGCCGTGGCTATGCAGAAATTCAGCAATTCCCCAGGCAATCGAATGATCATTGGCGACACCCATGATAAGCCCACGTTTGCCGGACATTAGGGGATTAGCGCTCAGGCTTGCGCCCTCGGTTTCTGTTGGGATGTCGGACACGGGTTTGGCTGCCGTCGCTTTAGGACTGATAACGGCGGAAAACTAATGTGCCGTTGGTGCCACCGAAACCGAAACTATTCGACATGACGATGTCGAGATCCACGTCCTCTTCGCACTCCTGGACAATCGGGAAGGCTTCCGCTTCGGGGTCCATATTCTCGATATTTGCCGAACCGGCGATAAACCGGTTTTCCATCATCAGGAGCGAATACACGGCTTCGTGGACGCCGGTCGCGCCAAGGGAGTGCCCGGTCAGAGACTTCGTCGCACTAATTTTCGGCACATTGTCGCCAAAAACTTCACGAATTGCTTTCAATTCGCTGATGTCTCCAACAGGTGTGCTGGTGCCATGGGTATTGATATAGCTGACAGGGTCATTCAGGCCGGAGATGGCAAGACGCATGCATCGCATAGCGCCTTCGGAAGAGGGCTGCACCATATCATAGCCATCGGATGTAGCAGCGTACCCGACAACTTCGCCATAAATTTTAGCGCCGCGCGCGAGGGCGTGCTCCAATTCTTCGAGAACCACCGTGCCGCCGCCCCCGGCGATGACGAAGCCGTCCCGGTTGGCGTCGTAAGGTCGACTGGCAGTTGTCGGCGTATCGTTATATTTCGATGACAGGGCCGGCATGGCGTCAAACAACAAGGTCATGGTCCAATCCAATTCCTCGCCACCACCGGCAAAGATAATGTCCTGCTTGCCGAATTGGATAAGTTCTGCCGCGTTGCCGATGCAATGGGTGCTGGTGGCGCAAGCCGAAGTGATCGAATAGTTCACGCCCTTAATCTTGAATGGTGTCGCCAGCGTGGCAGAGTTGGTGCTCGACATCGTGCGAGGCACCATATACGGGCCGACGCGTTTCGCGGATTTTTCACGCAGCGTATCCCAAGACCAAAGCAGGTTCTTGGTCGACGGTCCGCCCGAGCCCATAATCAGACCCGTTCGCTCGTTTGAGATGTCCGACTCTTCGAGGCCGGAATCTTCGATGGCTTGCTGCATCGCGATAAAGTTATACGCGGCGCCATCACCAAGGAATCGTCGGACCTTGCGGTCCAAGAAATCCTCGACATCCAGTTTGACGCGGCCATGAACATGGCTGCGAAAGCCGAGTTCCGCGTATTTTTCGCAATATTCAATGCCGGAAGTACCAGCCTTTAATGATTCTAGGACTTCTGACTTGTTGTTTCCGATACAGGAAACGATACCGAGTCCAGTGACGACTACCCGTCGCATGACAGCTCCATCAGGATTGTTCGCTGGGGGTGAACAGGCCGACGCGAATATCTTTCGCCTCGTAGATGGGCTCTCCGTCGACGTTCATCACGCCGTCGGCAATCCCCATCACCAGCTTACGCATAATCACCCGTTTCATATTGATTTGATAGGTTAGTTTCTTCGCTGTATCGAGAACTTGACCGGAAAACTTGACCTCGCCGACGCTAATCGCTCGCCCGCGCCCGAGCCCGCCAAGCCAACCCAGGAAAAATCCGACCATTTGCCACATGGCGTCCAGACCGAGACAACCCGGCATGACAGGATCATTCTCGAAATGACATTTAAAGAACCAGAGTTCCGGATTGATATCGAGTTCGGCGGTAATAGAACCCTTACCGTGAGGCCCACCGTCGGCGTTAATGTCGGTGATACGATCCATCATTAGAAACGGCGGCAATGGCAATTGCGCGTTTCCCTCGCCAAACATGTGACCGTGGCCACACTCGAGAAGCTCTTCGAAAGTGTAGCTATTTTTTTGTTCAAACGTCACGATCGGTCCCTTCCCGCCATCTCACAGAAGACTTTGACAGAGCTACCTTTATCGTAGCTCGGCGGCGAAGACAATGCCGAGGGCATCACCCGTTTAGACATCCAGTCGTTCGACTTTCAGCGCATTTGTTTGGATGAAATCGCGGCGCGGCTCAACCAGGTCGCCCATTAATGTTGTAAACAATTCACCCGCTTCGTCGGCATGACCGACTTTCACCTGATGCAAGGTTCGGGCGTTTTCATCCATTGTGGTCTCCCAGAGTTGTTCCGGGTTCATTTCACCGAGACCTTTATAGCGCTGAACGCCGATGCCTTTCCTACCGAGCGCCATGACCTTATCCACCAATGCAGTGGGACCGGAAATGCGGTGCTCGTCTTCTTTCGCCCGCAGGGTCGGGTAGCGGACAAAATAACGTTGTAGCGAAGATGTCATGGCATCCAGGCGGCGCCCTTCGGCGCTGCGGACGAGCGCGGGATCGATCATGAATACCTGGGCGACACCACGCAACGTGCGTGAAAGCAATAATCCACCGCCCTCTTGCGGTGTCCCGGCCCAGCCACGTTCCAGGGGGTCGGCGAGCGCGTCGAGACGTTTGGCCACATACTCCGCCGCTTGCTGCGCTTGTTCCGGATCATCCAGGACGTCTGGGTTGAGGGCGCCGGCAATGGCGGTTTGTTCGACCACTTCGACATTCCCGACCTTGCGGGTGAGCGGCTCTAGCAGCGATTTTGCTCGGCGAGACTGTTCCATGATTTGCGACAGTTCGTCACGGCCAACCTCTTCGCCCTCTTCAATGATCAAGGTGCAGTTGCCCAGCGCCTCGCGCATCAGGAACTCTTCCATCGCGGGGTCATCTTTGAGATAGACTTCGGATTTACCTTTCTGGACCCGGTAGAGCGGCGGTTGCGCGATATAGAGGAACCCGCGTTCGATCAATTCCGGCATTTGCCGATAAAAGAAAGTCAGCAACAGGGTACGGATATGGCTGCCGTCGACATCGGCGTCGGTCATGATGATGATTTTGTGGTAGCGCACCTTATCGGGATTAAAATCGTCCCGCCCAATCCCGGTTCCTAAGGCGGCGATCAAAGTGCCGATTTCAACGGAGCTGATCATCTTATCGAAGCGGGCACGTTCGACATTCAAAATTTTCCCGCGCAATGGCAAGATCGCTTGGTGGCGCCTATTCCGCGCCTGTTTGGCCGACCCGCCGGCCGAATCGCCCTCGACGATGAAGATTTCGCAGAGTTCCGGATTGCGTTCTTGGCAATCCGCGAGCTTGCCCGGCAGATTGGCAATGTCCAAGGCGCCCTTGCGCCGGGTGAGTTCGCGCGCCTTGCGCGCCGCCTCGCGCGCGGCCGCGGCTTCAACGACTTTATGGACAATGCTGCGGGCTTCGGCCGGGTGCTCCTCGAACCACTGGCTTAATTTTTCGTTGGCGACGGACTCGACCACCGGCCGCACTTCCGACGAGACCAATTTTTCTTTGG
>JABJCS010000076.1 GCA_018665505.1 Alphaproteobacteria bacterium | reverse complement strand
GGTGTTCCAAAGGCCCATTTCGGCCTATTCTTAAAGGAGTGCGAGTGGCGTTTTAACAACAGTGACCCATCAGCCCAATTATCGCAGCTAAGGCAATGGGTTAGAACAAATATGGGCTAGTTATCTGGGACAGCCCCTAATTAAATTTACTTGAGCCAATTTTACGACTCTTACGCCTAGCCGCACGGTAATTGCGCCAGATCACGTCACACATTTGCTACACAACATTAATCGACAAGGAAAATTGGAGCGGGCGGAGGGATTCGAACCCTCGGCTTCAACCTTGGCAAGGTTGCGCTCTACCCCTGAGCTACGCCCGCGTCCTAGGGTAATGCCGTATTGTAACGGCGCGGGGATAATACGACTTCGCGCCGCCATTGCAATAGTTCCGTTCACCCTTGTATTGCCCGCCTACGGGAACCTGGGTTAAAAGATTAAATATGAACGAAATAGCCAAATTCGATGCACTCATCCTCTTCGATCGACTGGTCGAATTGGGAATCACTTTTGAAAACCACGAGCATCCGCCGCTGCGTACCGTTGCTGAATCTCAAGCCCTACGGGGCGAGTTACCAGGTGCCCATATTAAGAATCTATTCTTGCGAGATAAGAAACGCCGCTATTTCTTGGTAACGGTACGAGAAGAGAGAGAAGTCGACCTGAAATGGCTGCGGCACGCTATCGGAGCCCAAGGAACACTCTCATTCGGCTCCGCGGATGCATTGGCGGATTTGTTAGGGGTTGAGCCGGGCGCTGTGACACCCCTGAGCGTCATCAACGATGCTGAAAGCATTGTCACCGCGTTCCTCGACAAATCTCTTATGACTGCCGACACGGTAAACGCTCATCCATTGAGAAACGACATGACCACAGCTATTTCCGGCACCGACTTAGAACGCTTTATGATCGCGGAAAATCATCCTCCTGGGATTATCGATTTCGATACCGCCGCTTAACTAAGGTGCTCCGAAAGCCTGGAACTATCGGCTTGCAACCGTTAAACGAAATGCACATCTAACGAACGAAGAACAAATCGGGACGGGAATTTCTAAGATGGAACAAGTAATCGGCGGAGACTCAGGCGGGCAAGTCGTCATCAAGGATACGACAGCTGCAGATTTTGCGACCGATGTTATAGATGCCAGCCAAGAAATCCCGATCCTTGTGGATTTCTGGGCTCCCTGGTGTGGCCCCTGCAAGCAACTGACACCGGTGATCGAGAAAGCGGTCACCGAGGCCGGCGGTAAGGTACAGTTGGTTAAGCTAAACATCGACGAAGCACCGCAAATCGCGCAACAAATGCGCATTCAATCGATTCCCGCCGTCTACGCTTTTTTCCAAGGCCGCCCAATTGATGGATTCATGGGCGCCGTTCCCGAAAGCCAAGTCAAATCGTTTATCGACCGTATGGTGGAAATGGCTAATGCCGCGGCCGGACCGTCACCGATTGACGAAGCTATCGAACAAGCAAAAGCCGCGTTCGATTCTGGTGACGCTTCAACCGCCGGTGCAATCTACGGCCAAATCCTCCAACAAGAGCCCGCAAATATTAAGGCACTCGCGGGAATGGGCCGGTGCTATTTAGCGACCGGGCAAATCGAGGGCGCGCAAAACATGTTGGCGTCGATTCCGGAAGACCAACAAGGCGAGGCTGAGGTCGCCGCTCTGCGGACGGCGTTAGAGTTGGCGGAACAAGCCGCGACATCTTCCGGCGAGACCGGTGAATTGGAAGCCAAGGTCGAGAGTAATCCGAATGACCATCAAGCACGATTTGACCTGGCCTTGGCCTATTATGCGCAAGGTGCCAACGAGCAGGCGATCGATGCCTTAGTCGAGATTTTGCGTAAGAATATGAGCTGGAACGAGAATGCGGCGAAGGAACAACTCGTGAAAATCTTTGAAGCCTTGGGAGATGCCCATCCGGACACGATAGAAGGCCGCCAAAAGATGGCATCTGTCCTGTTTGCATGAGCGCCGACGTCGACAGTTTCAATGATCTACCGGCAAGTATCCCGGTTTTCCCGCTGTCCGGCGTGCTATTGCTGCCAAGGGGTATGCTGCCGCTGAATATATTCGAGCCGCGCTATCGCAACATGACGAGCGATGCCCTCGCAAATGATCGCATCATCGGCATGGTACAACCGGTGGATCCCGAGGAAGTGCCGATCACACCACAAGGGCGAATCAAAAATTTGGACGACGAGAAACTACCGCTCTATTCCATGGGATGTGCGGGCAAGATTACGTCTTATCAAGAGAGCCAAGACGGTCGATTTCAATTGTCATTAACGGGTATCTGCCGCTTCAAACTCGGCAACGAAATTCAAACCACACGCGGTTACCGACGGTTCGAGGCCGATTGGAGCGAGTTTGAATCCGACTACAACGTAAGTGAGACAGCACTCGATCGCGGAAAATTGCTGGCCGCAATGCGAGGTTATTTTGAAATCAATAGTATTTCCGTAGATTGGACAGCGATTGAGGAAGCGGAGGATGAGTGGCTCATCAATGCATTGTCTATGTCGAGCCCATTTACGCCGGCGGAGAAACAAGCGTTATTGGAAGCCGAAAACCTCTATAGCCGTTGCGACGTCTTAACGGCGATTGCCGAAATGGCGTCGCACGCGCTTGATGGAAGTGATTTACGACCCCAATAATTCACACTACGACATAGCGCCACCGAAAGGATCGGTTTATGGCAAATACAACATCGCAACTCGACCCAAAACTCCTTGAACTGCTCGTGTGCCCACTGACGAAGGGCCCGCTCAAGTACGATCGGGAAAATAGCGAGCTCATTAGCGAACAAGCCAAACTGGCCTATCCGATCCGCGACGGTATCCCAATCATGTTGGTTGGTGAAGCCCGCGAGATGGATGATTGAGCGACATGCCCGGCGACGGATATTCGAGCGAACATTGGCCGACACAAATCCGCTTGCGCAAAGCCGAAAAAGTTCTCCAGGTCACATTCGATGACGGCAAGGCGTTTGATCTGCCGGCGGAACTGCTACGCGTCGAAAGCCCGTCGGCCGAGGTTCAAGGCCATGTACCCGACCAAAAGAAAACCGTCCCTGGCCGCCGCCACGTCGGCATCATGGAGCTGGAGCCAGTCGGAAATTACGCCATTCGCATCAAATTCGACGATCTCCACGATACCGGCATCTTTAGCTGGGAGTACCTTTATCACGTCGGTTGCCATAAAGATGAGATTTGGGACGATTATCTTAAAAGCCTTGAAGAAAAAGGGCTGAGCCGCGACCCTTAGGGTATCAATTTCCAATTCCCGCCTGTCAGTTACGGGTGTTAGAACATTTAGGCATTCGAATGCGACGTACGCATATGACGAAAATTGTGGCGACTCTTGGGCCCGCAAGTTCGACCGAGGAGAAAATCCGCACGCTATTCGAAGCTGGCGTTGATGTATTTCGGTTGAATTTCAGCCACGGCACTCACGACGACCACCGCCGAAGCATTGAGGCGATCCGCGCGATAGAGCAGAACGCGAAACGCCCGATTGCTATCATGATGGATTTGCAGGGCCCTAAATTACGGGTCGGCGACTTCGAAGGTGGCTCCGCCATACTGGAGAACGGTCGCAGCTTCCGCTTCGATATGGACAATACGCTGGGAAATGCGGAGAGAGCCTGCCTACCGCACCCCGAAATTTTCGCGGCGCTAGAGGCCGATAGCGATCTTCTCGTGAACGACGGAAAAATTCGCCTGAGAGTAACCGACTGCGGCAAGGATTTTGCCGAGACCGTCGTCGTCATCGGCGGTGAGATATCAAACCATAAAGGTGTAAACGTCCCCGGTGTCGTTCTGCCGATATCATCGCTCACCGAAAAAGACCGCAAGGATATGCAATTCGGCCTTGATCATGGAGTCGACTGGTGTGCCCTATCTTTTATTCAGAGACCGGAAGACTTGGCGGAAGCACGACGTTTAATCGCGGGACGCGCTCCGATCCTGACCAAACTGGAGAAGCCCGCGGCCATTGACCGCTTAGACGAGATTATCGAGTTGAGTGATGCGGTCATGGTGGCACGCGGCGACCTTGGCGTTGAAATGCCGCCGGAAGACGTACCCGTCCTTCAACGACGTATTCTGCGGGCATGTCGGCAGACCGGCAAACCGGTGATTGTTGCGACGCAGATGCTGGAATCTATGATCGATTCGCCGCAGCCGACGCGGGCCGAAGCGTCCGACGTAGCCACGGCGGTCTATGACGGAGCGGATGCGGTGATGTTGTCGGCGGAAACCGCCGCCGGACAATTCCCCGTCGAATCCGTTCAAATGATGAACCGGATCATTGAGCGGGTCGAGCGAGATTCACACTGGCGCAGCACCATGGATGCGAATCACCCGGAACCCGAAGCCACCTCCGCCGACGCCATCAGCGCCGCCGCCCGCCAGATCGCGCACACGCTTTCCGCCGCCGCCATTGTCACCTACACCACGTCAGGCTCCACAACGTTGCGCGCGGCGCGGGAGCGCCCAGACGTTCCGATCATTGGCCTAACACCAAACCAGGGGACTGCGCGCCGACTGGCGGTCGTCTGGGGCGTACACAGTATCTTTACGAGCGACGCTAACGATTTCGAGGACATGACCAGTCGGGCCGGGCAACACGTCTACAATGACGGTTTCGCGCATCCGGGTGAGCGAATTATCATCACAGCGGGCGTCCCATTCGGGACACCGGGTGCCACAAACCTTATCCGAATTTCACGGGTCGAGGACTGGTCGAGGGAAAAAGAATCTCGCCTTCTCTAGTTTAAGCCCAGGCGTAGCTGCTCTTGGGCCATAATTTGCCGCCGCCCGGCAGTTGTTCGGCGACACGCAGACCTTCATTCCACTTCACCATACGCTCCGAACGCGCAAAGGATCCGACCTTTAATTGCGGCGCACTCCAACCGACTGCCAAATGGACGATGGTCGCGTCTTCGGTCTCTCCGGACCGGGCGGAGACGACCACGCCGAATCCAGCCTCATTGGCCGCGTCCGCCGCCGCTTTTGCTTCCGTGAGAGTTCCCGCTTGGTTCGGCTTACATAGCAAGGCGTTGCAAACACCAACCATGCCCGCGACCCGGACCCGATCTGCATTCGTCACCAGATAGTCGTCGCCGATAATCTGAATGCGATCACCGAGGGCCGCCGTGAACTTGCGCAATCCTGCCTCGTCGTCTTCTCCGAGCGGGTCCTCGATCGAGACGATAGGATAGCGCCCAACCCAACCCTCTAGCATTTCGCCCAAACCGTCACTGTCGAGTTCGCGCTTTTCCAGCCCCAAACTGTAACGTCCGTTCACACCGAATTCAGACGCCGCCACGTCGAGCGAGATCGAGACGTCGTCACCCGGCACAAGGCCGGAACGCTCAATCGACGCCACCAAGGCATCCAGGGCCGCTTCATTGGTATCGAATGCCGGCCAATAGCCGCCCTCGTCCGCGACCCCTTGCAGCAATCCCTTCTCTTCCATCAGGCTGCCCGCTGCCCGGTAGACTTCGGCCGTCCAATCGAGGGCTGTCGCGTAATCTTCCGCCCCGGTCGCGATCACCATGAAGTCCTGTACGTCGACCCGCCTGGCCGCATGAGCACCGCCGCCGAAGATTTGAATTTCGGGAAGCGGCATCGGCCCGGTGTTCTCACCACCGAGATACCGCCAAAGCGGTTGGCCCGCCGCCATCGCCGCCGCATGCGCCGCCGCCATCGAGACCGCCACGGTTGCGTTGCCCCCAAGGCGAGATTTATTTTCAGTGCCGTCCAATTCGATCATACATTCGTCGACCGTTTTCTGATCGGCTGCATCCAATCCGATCAAAGCGTCCCCAATCTCGCCGTTCACGCCTTCAATCGCCCGCAGAACATCAAGCCCGCCAAAGGCTTCTCCACCGTCGCGCAAATCGACGGCTTCGCCGCTGCCACGCGATGCCCCGGCGGGTGCGATGGCGCGGCCAATCGCGCCGTCCGCCAACTTGATTTCCGCTTCAACCGTGGGCCGTCCGCGCGAATCCCAGACTCGTCGCCCTCGCACCGAAGTGATTTTCGACCCTATCATGCTTTCACTTCCTTCTGCCAAACTGCTGCGATATCGGCGAGCCGACTGACTGGTTTTTGTAACAAGCGGGTGGCCGCGCGACGCACCCTATTTTTCTGCGTATCTTGCGTGAGATATTCGACCGGCGACTTGCCATCGATCCTCGCCAGAAACAAGCCCGGCAACAGTGTGGCTACGCGCTCTTCCAATGCGTCGGCGGGCTCCCAATCGGCACCGTCCAGATAGGTCTGCCCATAGGCGAGAAAACAATCGAGATACGCCGCCACTCGATCGGGCCGCCATGCCCCTTTCAGTAGCAAGTGATTGAGACAAAACGCGGCATCGAAGGCGGGATCGCCATACCACGCGCATTCCGCGTCCAAGTACACCGGCCCTTGCGGACCCAAGAGGATATTCTTCGGGCTAACATCGCCGTGGACGAGCGTCTTTTTCGTCGCGGCCGTTCGCGCGGATAACGCCATCAATCTATCCAAATATTCGGGATGCGCACGCGCGGTGGCTTCCAGATAAGGCTCCAGCCGTATTGCATGAAAGGTCTCGTCGGTCTCGAAACGCCGCGCGACATCATCATCACCCGCACTCCCCGCATGGATTTGTGCCAAGATCCGCGCCACGGCCTCCGCCGCGCCGACATCCGCCTCCCCCTCCAACAACGCCGCCTTCCAGAGGCGATAGTCCGTAGGATCCAGGTATTCCATGACGAAGAGGCCGTCTTCCGCATCGTGGGCG
>JABJCS010000626.1 GCA_018665505.1 Alphaproteobacteria bacterium | reverse complement strand
GTCGGTTTGGGCCATCGCCTCCAACACTATCCCGGACAGTTGTCGGGCGGCGAGCAACAGCGGGTTGCCTTGGCGCGGGCTTTCGCGGTCGAACCGCACCTGTTGCTGGCGGACGAGCCCACGGGGAATCTTGACGGTGAGACCGGCGGCCATATCGTGGAGATGCTTTTCGAATTGGCGGCGCGGGCCGGTACGACCTTGATGCTGATCACCCACGATAATGCCATCGCGGAACGCTGCGACCGAATCGTGCGCATCGTCGATGGGCGACTCGCATGAACGAGTGGTCAGTTGCACGCCGATTTGCCGCGCGTGAATTGCGTGCCGGGGTGCGCGGGTTTCGCGTTCTCATCGCCTGTCTGGCCCTTGGCGTCGCCTCCGTTGCAGGGGTCGGCTCGCTCGCCTCGGCGCTGACCGCGGGGTTGAAATCGGAAGGGCGTATTTTGCTCGGCGGCGATGTCGACCTCACGTTCACGCATCGCCGGGCATCGGCGGAGCAGCTCGATTGGTTGCGTGCCAATACGATGGCGATTTCCACTATTGTAGAAATGCGCACCATGGCGCGCCACACCGATACGAACCGGCAACGGCTTGTCGAATTGAAAGCCGTCGACTCCAGGTATCCGCTCTACGGCGGCCTCAAGCTACGCGACGATGCGGTCTTGAATGAGGCCTTGGCGCAAAGCGGAAAGGCCTGGGGTGCGGCAGTCGATCCACGGGTGTTGGAGCATTTGGGTCTTAAATTTGGCGATCTCTTTCGGATCGGCGATGTGGAATTGCAAGTGGCCGCCGTGATCGAGCGCGAGCCGGATCGGGGCACCCGCGCCTTTCGGTTGGGCCCCCGTGTCATAACGTCGGGCGGTGCGCTGGCGGCCACCGGATTGGAGCAACCTGGTAGTCTCATTCGCTACCATTATCGCCTAGCTTTGCCCTTGGAGACGAAGCTCGCTGACTGGCGGGCGCGGCTTCAGGAGCGGTTTCCCGGCGCTGGCTGGCGCATTCGCGATGTGGAGAATGCAGCGCCTGGCATCCAACGATTCGTGGATCGTGTGGCGCTGTTTCTCTCATTGATCGGTCTCACCGCCCTTTTGGTTGGTGGTGTTGGGGTCGCGAATTCAGTCGGCTCGTTCATGGATTCCCGAATTACCTCTATTGCCACGCTGAAGTGCTTGGGTGCCTCGCGAGGAACAATCTTCCGGATATATTTCCTGCAGGTCGCCGCCATGGCATCCGTTGGCATTTTTCTGGGTCTTCTGATCGGCGCTTTCACACCGATGATGGTGTCACCGCTGTTGGAAGGCCGATTGCCGGTGACCGTGCAATTCGGCTTCCACGCGATACCGTTGCTGACGGCGGGCGCGTTCGGATTCTTGGTCGCGGCTGTGTTCACCGTGTGGCCCTTAGGGTTGGCGGGCGAGGTCCGGGCGGCGGCGCTGTTTCGCTCGACCTCGGAACGTCTCTCCGGGCGTCCGTCCCGTCGGGTCTATGTGGCGATGGTGATACTGGCGGCCCTGATCGCGGTACTGGCGATTGCAACAGCGGTTCGCCCGCAGATGGCGGCTGGGTATATTGTGGGCTCGTTATTGGTCTTTGGCATTTTCAGGCTCGCGGGGGCCCTAATTGTTAGGGGATTGCGGCGATTGCCGCGTCCGCGCCAACCGTTGTTGCGCTTGGCACTCGCCAATTTATACCGTCCAGGCGCACCGACGACTGGCGCGCTTTTGTCGCTGGGATTGGGCCTGACCGTGCTCGTCGCCGTCGCACTGCTCGAGCACAATTTGAAACACCAGATCGAACAAGTGCTTCCGGAAGAAGCGCCCGGCTACTATTTCATCGATATTCAACCGAACCAGGCCGAGGCGTTTCAAAAACTCGTACAGGGGCATCCAGGAGTGGGCGTTGTCCAGCGGGTGCCGATGCTGCGGGGCCGGATAGTGGCGCTTGCGGGACAAGCGGTAGAGGAGATCACGCCGCCGCCTGACTTCGCCTGGATATTGCGGGGCGACCGCGGTCTGACCTGGTCGGTCCAACCGCCCGATGCTGGTAGCCGGATCACCGCGGGTGAATGGTGGCCGGCCGACTATAGCGGCCCGCCATTGGTCTCTTTCGATGCCCGCGCGGCGAAAGCTTTTGGGCTCGGGGTCGGCGATAACCTGACTGTAAACGTCCTGGGTAAGACCCTGTCGGCAAGGATCGCCAACTTGCGGGTCATCGATTGGACGAGCCTCGGAATCAATTTCGTCATGGTGTTCTCTCCAGGCTTACTTGAGGGCGCGCCGCAGAGCCAGATCGCGACGGTGCAGATCGACGCCGACCAGGAGTTGGCGTTGGAGCGCGCCGTGGCGGACGGTTTCCCGAACGTCACGGCGATCCGGGTGAAGGAAGTCCTGGAGGACGTGAATCTGGTATTGGCAAATCTGGGTGTCGCGGTGCGCGGGATCGCGGCGGTCGCGATTTTGGCCGGCATTCTCGTGCTGGGCGGATCGATCGCGGCGGACCATCGGCGCCGGGTTTATGACGCGGTCGTCTTAAAGGTGGTGGGGGCGACCCGGCGGCGAATTCTCGTCGCGTTCTTGGCGGAAGCCGGAATGTTGGGATTACTCGCCTCAGCCTTGGCGGGTCTTCTCGGTACGGTGGTCGCGTGGGCGGTTGTGGAGAAGGTTATGAAGATGCGCTGGGATTTCGCCGTTGAGCCCGTCCTGTGGACGCTGATATTAGCGCTCGCCATCACAATGCTACTCGGATTCGCCGGAACCTGGCGTGCATTGTCGCAGAAAGCCGCGCCATTGCTGCGAAACGATTGATACTGCGAAGTGGTTGCAATCGTGCGTGAAACTCCCAATATTCGGTGCAAGTGAAGTTTAGCAATTGGGGATATCTTAAGATGGCTTTGAATCCACGGAATGGAAGTTTCGCGCAGACAGCGGGACGTGTCGGCGACAGAGCCGATATCGATGCTGGTCTGCGCAGTTATATGCTGAGCGTTTACAACTACATGGCGCTTGGCGTGGCCCTGACAGGCATGATCGCGATGGTCGTTGCCATGAACCCCGCCGTTATGCAGGCCGTGGCGCTCGGGCCGATGAAATGGGTACTGTTTATCGCGGTGCTGGGATTGGGCTGGTTTTCCGGCAAGATCATGTTCAGTGGCAGCCCGGCAATGGCGCAAGGCGCGTTTTGGCTCTATGCCGGACTATGGGGCGTCTTGATCGCGCCGATGTTCTATGTTTACACCGACGAGAGCATCGTACGCGTCTTCTTCATCACGTCGGCGGCGTTCGCCGGTACCAGTCTCTATGGTTACACCACGAAAAAAGATCTGACGGCCATGGGCCGATTCCTGATAATGGCAGCCATTGGATGTTTCGTCGCGATGATTGTGAACATCTTCATGGAAAGCGCTATGTTCCACTTCATTCTATCGATTGTCGTGGTTTTGGTCTTCGCCGGGTTGACCGCTTATGAGACCCAGAACATCAAAAATGCGTATTACGGGGGAGATTCCGGTGATCTGCAGAACCGTAAGGCGATTTTCGGCGCGTTTATTCTCTACGGCAGTTTCATCACCATGTTCATCTGGTTGCTGGCGCTCTTCGGCAATCGCGAATAGTCGAACCGAAATTGCGTAAAGCTACACCGCCCGGGCTTGTCCCGGGCGGTTTTGTTTTGGGCCTTCGCGCGGCATAGTGGCGGAATGATTCTGCTCTACACCGATTTCGGCACGACCGGCCCATATGTGGGGCAAATGAAGGCCGTCTTGCGTCGCATGGCCCCGGATGTGCCAGTCGTCGACATCATGCATGATGCGCCGGTCTGGAATCCTCGGGCGGCGGCATATTATTTGGCTGCTTTGGCACAGCAGAGCGAAGCGGGTGACGTCTGGCTTTGCGTTGTCGATCCCGGTGTTGGCG
>JABJCS010000625.1 GCA_018665505.1 Alphaproteobacteria bacterium | reverse complement strand
TCTTTCGGGCCGAGCCGGAATTCGCTTCGATCCTACGCGCGGTTGAATGCCCGCAAGCGGGTGGCGACACCATCTTCGTTGGCATGCGAGCGGCCTATGAGGCCTTGTCGGCGGACATGAAAACTTATCTTGCGGACAAGGATGCCGTGAACGATTTCATGAAACTGCATGGCAGCCCGAAAAAGGCGCGGAGTTGGGAAGGTGA
Source organism: Alphaproteobacteria bacterium (assembly GCA_018665505.1). The sequence continues at coordinate 3,833 of JABJCS010000625.1, read as the reverse complement.
TAATTTCGAGCGCATGGATGCGTCCCGTCGCGCCAATCCTCCGGTCGCTCACCCCATAGTGAAAATCCATCCGGTGACAGGCCGCAAGAGTCTCTATATTTCGGAAAGTTTTACCGCGAGTGTGCTCGGGCTCGGCGACGACGAAAGTCGGGGGCTGCTCGAACTGTTGAACCGCCATTGCGCGCGCCCGGAATTCCAATGCCGCTTCCATTGGCGCCCGAATTCCATGGCCCTGTGGGACAACCGCGCGACCATGCACTACGCCGTCGCGGATTATTGGCCGGAACGCCGATTGATGAACCGGGTGACGATCGAGACTGACGAGGTCGGCGCGGAGAAAGCGGTGGCAGCGGAATAACGAGGTCGCTCTTCTACCTGCTCCCAAATAGTGCGGCGGTGCATCTGCCGTATGACCTCTGAATCAATCGGTAGATCCTCCCGACGCCATCATTCCGGGTCCCGGAGTTGCCCACTTCGGAATGACGACTGCAGCATGTGGTCACTTGTTAGCGGGACCGTCTAACGGAACAGGCGGTCGCCGAGCTCCTTCTCCATACCCGTATATAACCCGGCGACCTGCTCGGCGTAGCCGTTATAGGGCAGGGTCGGCACACGCCGTCCGCCGCCGCCGAGAACTCGCTCGCTCGCTTGGGTCCACCGGGGATGGTCGACCTTCGGGTTCACATTGGCCCAGAAACCGTATTCTTTGGCCTGAATGACTTCCCAATAGCTTTTCGGTTGCTTGTCGGTGAACGTGAACTTGACCAGCGACTTGATGTTCTTGAAGCCGTATTTCCACGGCACCGCGAGGCGCAAGGGTGCTCCGTTCTGGCGCGGGATCGGTTTGCCGTACATGCCGGTGGCGATGAAGGCGAGTTCGTTTGTGGCCTCCGCGATCGTCAGGCCTTCCGTATAGGGCCAGGGATACCAGAACTGTTTGAGCCCCGGCATGGTTTCCTTCTGTTCCGCCGTTTGCATGACGACGTACTTGGCGCCGGACAGCGGCTTCGCGAAATCGATCAGGGCCTTCATCGGAAAGCCGCTCCACGGCACCGCCATCGACCAGGCTTCGACGCAACGGAAGCGGTAGAGGCGTTCTTCCAACGGCATTTGCCGGATCAAGGTATCGAAATCAACGGTCATTTCCTTCTCGATCATGCCGTCGAATTGAATCATCCAGGGTCGGATTTTTAATTTCTGCGCGGTTTTGGCGATCCGTTTGTGACTGCCAAATTCATAAAAATTGTTATAGGTGATGGCGTGCGCTTCTTCGGTCAGCTTACGCGGCTCGATGGTGTATTTCTCGTTTCGCTTTACCGGGTATAGGTCTGCCGTCGGATCGTCGCCCGCCGCGGCCCAGGCCGAGCCCGCCACGCCGCCGGCACCCGCGATAAGGGCGGGACCCGCCGCAATGGCTTTACAAAGACGACGGCGGTCCAAGAAGACGCTTTCGTCCGTCGCCGCTGATTCCGGCAATTCCCACAGTCGCTTTACTCGTGTCAGCATCATTCGACCCTTTGGTATATTAGAATGTTGCTAAATACCTACGCGGTTCCGCCGCGACCGCAAAGTCAAGCTTCCGTGAGGGAAAGTGAGGTCAGCTGAAGCTGACCTCAACCGTGCCAAGCGACCCGAAATCGCCCTTCACCGTGCCGCCTGCTGGGACCGGGAGCATCTCGGCGGCGCTGCCGCTGGAGACCCAATCGCCCGCTTTCAGGCTATGGCCGCGTGTCTTCAGGTGATTGGCGAGCCAGGTAATCGACCCGACCGGATTGCCGCCCATCACGTTTTGCCCGGTGCCGACGGCTTTTTCCTCGCCGTTGATGATCTGGCGGACTGGGTGGTTGGCGTAATCGATGCTCTCCCAATCTTCCGTCCCCGCCCCATAGGCGAAAGCGCCGTTGCCGCCGTGATCGACGACGATGGCAAGGCCACTCATCGGTACCGCGCCGGAGAGACGGCGATTGACGATCTCGATTGCTGGGTGGACGGAACCGATCACTGCTTTGATGTCGTCATCCGTATAGTCACCGTCTTTCGCGGGAAGATCGGCTTTGAGACGGAAGGCGAACTCGCACTCGCTGATGCGCAATCCCGGATCGGGCATATCCATTTTGCTCGAATTCTCAAGAACGTAGGACGCGAAGATCGGACCCGCCCCCGGGCCATCGACGCCCATTTTCTCTTGCCCCGGTTTATTGGTGAAAGCGACTTTCCAGCCGACCACCGCATCGCCCATTCCGGAGACGATACCGTCCTGGATGGCATAGGCTGCGTCCATATTCTGGGGCATGCCGCCCGGCAGTTCGTCCATGACGCGGCCTTCTTTGCGCGCGGATACAAGCGCGGCTGCCGCCGCCGAAATATCGGTCATTTGGGTCTTCTCCTGTTCTGTATATTCACTGACCGCTACTCGGCTGCGGCCTTGTGCTGTTCGATCACATCATCCGCGGCTCTGCCAGCTAATTCCGCCATATGATCGAATGACCATTCGAATGAGCCGATCCCCATGGTTTGCGACCGCAGATCGATGGCGAGATCATGGAGTTCCGATTGCGGAATATTGGCCTGCACCTCGTCCCAACCGGTCCAACCGTCCTTGGCCTGGAAGCTCAATATTTGCCCGCGCCGTTTGGTGATGATGCTTTGCGCGTTAGAGGTATATTGGTTTGGGATGGCGATATTTACGTTGCAAATTGGCTCCAGCAAAACCGGACTGCAATTTGGCAAAGCGTCCTTCATTGCCAAAATACCGGCGCGCCGGAACGCCATGTCGGAGCTGTCGACCGCGTGGTGCTGTCCGTCGAACAGATTGACCGACAGATCGACCACAGGAAAGCCGAGCGGGCCTTCCGTGCAGTATTCCTTCACACCCGCCTCAACTGCTGGAATATATTGGCGCGGCACTACCCCGCCCGAAATCGATTGTGAGAATTCGAAGCCACTGCCGCGCGGCTGCGGTTTGATGTCCAGATGCACGTCGCCGAATTCGCCGTGCCCGCCAGATTGTTTCTTATGTCGGGCGTGTTGCTGGATCGCTTTCTTGATTGTCTCCTTATAGGGTGTGCGCGGGCGATGCATGGTGACCGCGGTGTTGAAGCGGTTCTTCAATCGCTGTCCCAATACTTGCAGCTGAATTTCGCCCTGACCCCACAATACGTTCTGATTTGTGTCGTCGTTGTGGCTCATGGAGATCGAGGGGTCCTCTTCCATCAGCCGGGCGATCCCGGTTGAAAGTTTGACCTCGTCGTCCCGTTTGTCGGGGATCGCGACCATCGAGAAAATAGGGGCGGGTGTCTCGGGCCAATCCATGGAGTCTGTGGCCCCAGCTTCGCTCAGTGTATGACCTGTATGCACGTCGTCCATGCGTCCCATGGCGACGACGCTTCCGGCAATTGCCGATGTAATCCTTTTGGCCTCGTGTCCTTTTAATAGATTCATACCGCTGACTCTATGATTGCCGAAGCTCATCCCGTCCTTGATTTCGCCCTTCCAGACACGGCCAACGGACATCTTTCCCGCATGTAGCATGTGGTAGGTCTTGAACACTTGGACGACTGTATCGCTGTCGGCGCCGCCATGGCGTTCCAAGGTCTGTGCGACTTCCGGCGCTTCATGGCGGAGCGCCTTCATCAATCTCAAAACCCCGTGGTCGCGTTCGGCCGCTCCTAAAAAGACTGGTGTGATCAGGTCGTTCTGCAGGTCGGCACTGAGCAAGGCGTAAACTTTTTCACTTGGTGGCACGTTGTCTTCGAGCAGTTGCTCCAACAAATCATCATCGAAATCGGCGAGGGACTCGAGCATTTCCTGGCGCGCTTCCTCATTTCGATCCG
>JABJCS010000624.1 GCA_018665505.1 Alphaproteobacteria bacterium | reverse complement strand
ATTGTCGATCCCGCACAGGACGAGTATGTAATCGAACCCATTTACGAATTGATTGCCGACCGGTTCGGCATGTCCTCATTGCCGCCGTCAAAGTTACTCAAAGCGACCTCTTTTGACGTCCAGCAGACCCATATTATTGGAATAGACTTTTTTCTATCAAAACTTATATGAAAACCGATTATACTTCCTCGACCCAGCTCAAACACATCTCGATTGATCCAATCTATGCGGAGCCAGCAACGTGAATACTGCCGCCGATAGCGTCAACTCCGATTCACCACGCGACGAAACAGCCTGCTCCCCTAGAGTTGCCGTTGTCATGGGCAGTCAATCGGATTGGACGACAATGCGCGAGGCCGTCGAGATACTCGATAAACTCGAGGTCGCGTCAAAAGCCCGGATTGTCTCCGCGCACCGCACGCCAGACAGGCTGTATGATTTTGCCAAGAGTGCTGAAACCGAAGGAATTCGAGTTATTATCGCCGGTGCCGGAGGTGCGGCGCATCTGCCTGGTATGGTAGCGTCCATGACTCTTCTACCAGTGCTAGCCGTTCCCGTTAAATCGTCGAGCTTAAACGGCTTGGATAGCCTTCTTTCGATTGTTCAAATGCCCGGCGGAGTGCCTGTCGGGACGTTTGCCATCGGCCCCGCCGGTGCAATCAATGCTGCCTTATTCGCCTGTGAGATTCTCGCGCTTGAAGATCAATCGTTAAGGCAGCGACTTCTAGAATGGCGTCAGCGCCAATCCGAAAACGTCGCTGATATTCCAGAGGACTTGGCCACCGAATGAAGCCAGGAAGTATGGAACAATCTAATTCCTGGCTACCACCCGGCTCTGTCATCGGAATCGTCGGAGGCGGCCAATTGGGGCGAATGATGGCGATCGCCGCCAGCCGTCTCGGCTACTACACTGCCGTCCTCTCACCAGACAACAATGCGCCAGCCGTTCAGGTTTCCCATCGACATATTCACTGTGATTTTGATGACTTGCAGGGTCTGGAAGAACTGGCGAATTACGCTGATGTGGTGACCTACGAACTAGAGCAATTGCCACTCAATAGTATGCAATGGATTGCCGAACGTTGCTATCTCGCCCCCGGTATTCATGCGCTTGATATTTCGCAAAACCGTGTTCGCGAAAAACGGTTTTTAAATTCGATCGATGTGCCGACAACCCCTTGGAAAGAATGCCGCAGTGTCTCCGAAGTCACCGCCGCGCTTAAAAGTTTTGGCCGCACCAGCATTCTAAAAGTCGCGTTCGGCGGATATGACGGAAAAGGGCAAGTCAAAATCGAGCCTGATATTCCAACCCCTGAGCTCGTGGAGAATTGGGATCGTTTGTCATCCGGACAAGAAATGGTCACTATCCTGGAAGCGGCCGTCGAATTCGACTGCGAGTTGTCAGTCGTCATCGCGCGAGACAAACACGGTCAGTGCAGCGCATATGATGCCGTCCGCAATATTCACAAGAACCACATTCTCGACACGACAACCGTTCCCGCCGGCATCAAGCCGGAAGTCGCCTTGAGAGCACAATCGATGGCTGTCAACGTTGCCGATGCACTCGATTATGTCGGCGTCATGTGCCTTGAACTATTTCTCACAGCTGACGGCGATCTCCTCGCCAATGAAATTGCTCCAAGACCTCATAACTCAGGCCATTGGACGCTTGATGCTTGTTATACGGATCAGTTCGAACAACACATTCGAGCAGTCTGCGGATTACCGCTCGGCAGTAGTCAGCGGTTTGCAGATGCGACGATGCAAAATATCCTTGGGACCGAGCGTGCCAAGATCGAAGAACACTTCCCTAACCCGAAAGCGCATGTGCATCTCTACGGTAAGGATGAATGGCGCCCCGGCCGCAAAATGGGCCACGTGACGTTCTTGGATGGGCCAGATAAAGAACAGTTACAATCATCGTCCAACACATAATTTTTCGAATGCGCTAGGCATATATCTTAGCTAATGAGTCGCTCAATTTGGTCGGACTCACGTTGTCTAATTGCGGAATCGCCACTCGATGCGCTCTGATCGGTGTCAGATATAGCGGTACAATCCTTACGTTCGCTATCGCATCAAAACCCTTAGTAGAGCTCTCGCTTAGGCCGCCTGAATGCCTTCCACTGTCGCCGCGATTAATCCATCGATCTCGTCCCGTGTATTGACTGTCGAAAGACAGATCAATCCGTAGGTCGCGAGATAATAACCAGCATTCAAAAGATGGCGGTGTACCGCTGTCATGCGTGCACTTTCCTCAGGTGTCGGATAGACAGTCCTGTAATTGGTGAGCGGTCGATCCGTCAGATGTAGGCGCATCAACGACCCCTGCCCCGTTACCTGACCTGTAACGCCTGCTGACGAAAAGGCTTCGCGAAATCCCTCGCGGGCAAAATCGCCAAGAGCGTTCAACTCATCGAAGGCTTGCGGCGTCATTCCCTCCATCGTCGCCATGCCGGCCAGCATAGTCACTGGGTTACCGTTGAAGGTGCCGCCGTGGGGAAGGCCACCGCCGCCCTCGAATACCTGCATGGCCGCGTCACGACCGGCCACCGCGCCGACCGGAAAACCGCCACCGATAATCTTTCCGAGCGCGGTCAGATCGGGTGTCACGCCGCGCAT
>JABJCS010000623.1 GCA_018665505.1 Alphaproteobacteria bacterium | reverse complement strand
GGCCAACACTTGATCGAAGGGATTGGCGCTGGGTTTATTCCATCGATTCTGGATACGGGATTGATCGACGAGGTCATTCCGATCGCCAACGAGACCGCGTTTCGCCTGGCGCGGCAGACGGCGGCGGTTGAGGGGCTACCTGTTGGGATTTCGGGGGGCGCGGCGCTGGCCGCTGCGGTCGAGCTCTGCGAGCGCCCGGAAATGAGTGGACGGCGTGTGGTGGTGATCATACCGTCATTCGCGGAGCGGTATCTTTCGACGCCGCTTTTCGACAAGTTGTGAGGCCGTGATGGAAGAGATCAGCGACGACCAATTAATGCGCTACGCGCGCCACGTTGTCCTGGAAGAGGTCGGTGAGGAAGGCCAGATCAAACTGCTGCAATCGAAGGTCCTAGTCGTTGGCGCCGGCGGCCTGGGATCGCCGGTATTGATGTATCTGGCGGCGGCGGGGGTCGGCACGCTCGGTGTCGTCGACGATGATGTCGTGGATATCACGAATCTGCAGCGCCAAGTGGTTCATGGGACCGAAGATATCGACCGGCCGAAAGTGGACAGCGCTGCCGACCGTCTGCAGTCGATCAATCCGGAAGTCGATGTGCGCAAACATCCATTCCGCATCGTGCCAGAGAACGCGCTCGAGCTTATCGGCGAGTACGATATGGTGTTGGACGGAAGCGATAATTTCGACACCCGGTATATGATCAACGACGCTTGTTTTCTCACGAAGACACCGCTGGTCTCCGCCGCCTTGCTGCGATTCGAAGGACAGCTCACAACCATTAAGGCGTACGAGGAAGGCGACGGGCCCTGTTATCGATGCATCTTCCCGCATCCGCCCGCCCCCGGCCTGGTGCCCCGTTGCGAGCAGGCCGGTATTTTCGGCTCCATCGCGGGAGTGCTTGGCACTATGCAGGCGACGGAAGCATTGAAGGAATTGTTGGGCCTGGGGCGGAGCCTGTCCGGTCGCCTGATTTTGTATGATGCGATGAATTCGGACACGCGTAGTCTTAAGGTGAAACGCGATCCCGCCTGTGCGCTGTGCGGCGATAATCCGACGATTACAAGCCTGAGCTCCGCCGAGGCGGCTGAGTAGCTAAAACATCGTCTCCATGACACGGTCCGGCGGTGTATGACCGTCGGCGAAAGTCTTGATATTCACGATAACTTTCTCACCCATGTCGACCCGGCCTTCGAGGGTTGCCGAGCCCATATGCGGAATCAGCACGACATTCTCCAGCTGCAATAGCTTCGGGTTGACCGCGGGTTCGTTCTCGAAGACGTCGAGGCCAGCGCCCGCGATCTCGCCATTCGCCAACATCCGGGCCAGCGTGTTTTCATCGATTACTTCGCCCCGGCTCGTGTTGACGATGTAGGCATGCGGCTTCATGAGCTTGAGGCGGCGTTGCGATAGTAAATGAAACGTTGCCGGAGTGTGCGGACAATTGATCGAGATGATGTCCATATGGGCGAGCATCTGGTCCAGGCTTTCCCAATATGTTGCTTCGAGTTCGGTCTCGATCTCTTCGTGTACCCGGCGGCGGTTATGATAGTGGATCGAAAGACCAAACCCGCGCGCCCGGTGCGCGACCGCTTGGCCGATCCGCCCCATGCCGATAATGCCAAGACGCTTGCCGCCGATGCGATGGCCGAGCATGAGGGTCGGGCCCCAACCTTCCCATTTCTCGGCGCGTATCAAGCGCTCGCCTTCGGACAATCGGCGCGGTACGGCGAGAATAAGCGCCATGGTCATATCGGCGGTGTCTTCGGTTAAAACTCCCGGTGTATTGGTGACGGTGATGCCTTTGGCTTTTGCGGCAGCGAAATCGATATGATCAATTCCGGTGCCGAAGGACGCGATGAGCTTGAGGTTGTCTCCCGCCTGAGACAATATCCCGGCATCGATTCGGTCGGTGACGGTTGGCACTAAAACATCTGCTTCTGCCGCCGCCGCCGCGAGTTCGGCCTGTGACATCGGCGTGTCCTCTAAATTGAGGCGCGTGTCGAAAAGCTCCATCAACCGCGTTTCGATAACGTCGGGGAGTTTGCGGGTAACGATGACGAGAGGTTTTTTTGCGTTCATGCCCACATCCGGCGATCCCAGTCTTTCCGCATTTACACGGCGTGGCCTCACGTTGTCCAGTGCTGGCGGAATTTTGGTTTGTTTGCTCGGGATAAGCTACGCGAATCTTGTACCCAATCCGGCGAACGCCGGGCCGTCTACGGTACAACAGCTCGCGCAAACCGAAGACCCATTGCGCGCCCGGCCGAATAGTGCGACTCGACGTCGATTTGTCTCTCTTCGCTCCGATGAAGTGAATGTGCGGGTCGGGCCCGGGGTCCGTTACCCGATCAAATGGAAGTTCCGGCAAAAACTAATCCCGGTCGAAATTGTCCAGGAATATGACACCTGGCGTAAAATTCGTGACTGGGAAGGCGCCGAGGGTTGGGTCCATCGCGCGATGCTTTCCAACCGCCGCAGCATCATCGTCACCGGCCGGACGGTCACTGTGCGGCGGCGCTCAAGCGATGAAGCGCCGGCGGTCGCACGTCTGGGGCGCGGCATGGTGGCGGAATTAGGGAAATGCACGCCCGCTTGGTGCCGGGTCGAGGTTGACGGATACGAAGGCTGGATTCGGCGTGAAGGATTCTGGGGGTTGCGCAAGAACGAGGTTCGGCCCTAACCGATCAAGAGAGGCGCGTTAGGCGAAATCCTGTGCCAATGCGGCGCGCGTGGACTCGGGCATGACCGCGAGATGCGCATATTCCGAATGTCCGAACCCGACAATGATCTGAGTCTCCGGCGTTCGGAAAGCTTCGATTTGTGCGGGCGTAAATGGAAAATGCAGGAATTGCACCGACGATGCCTTGCCGTCCGCCGTCGTTCGGTCGACATCGGCTTCCGGCACTCCGGTCACGGTTTCGCCCGCGAACGCGATGGTCATCGTCTCCTCGACGCCGCCGAGTTTGGAGAGGAAGTTCTTGCGGCGGATCGGCTCGTCGATTTCGAACATGACGGTGCAGACAAGCTCGCTTCCTTTTGGGATCATCGGATTATATGCATTCAACTCGTCGGCGATTTGCTCTTCGCCGCCGCGTTCGATGAACAGCATTTCGTGGACCTGTTGCCACATGCTGTCGTAACTCTCGAAATGGCAGACCGCGATGGGTCCAATTTCCATGCGGCGGTTGCGTTTTACGACGACGATGGCGCTGCGCCGTTCCTTGCGGACCTTTGCATACTCTTCCATCGGCATGATGTCTTCGCGGGTAAGCTCTGTCTTGACGGACATCTGTCTTTTCCTTCCTCGTTAAATGGCGACGCCGTAGGCGCGGCCGAAGAGGATGATGGGGTGTGGCGCGATTTCATAGGCTGGCGTTTTGGCATCGGCCAATCGGCCTAGAACCTGTCCCAGATGCATGCCCGCTAAGGGGCATTCCGAGACGATATGCTTTTTATTGCTGGAAAGCGCCTGCCGCGCGGCCGGTTTACCGACCTTGATCGCGGTTTCGAAGTTTTCCTTCTTAATGCCCCAAGAGCCGCCGTGGCCGGAACATCTTTCGATGATCGAGACATCGGCGTCAGGGATGAGTCGCATCATCTCTGCTGCCTTGGCACCCATATTCTGGGCGCGTGCATGACAGGCAAAATGAACGGCGACTCCGCCATCGAGCGGCGATAGTCCCTCGGCCAGGCCTTCTTTTTTCGCGATATCGACGATATATTCGGTGATGTCGAATGTGGCGTTGGAGAGTGTCTTCACGCTCTCATCTTCCGGCAGGATCAGCGGCCACTCGAATTTCATCATCAGGGCGCAGCTCGGCACTAGGGCGATAACGTCATAGCCTTTCTCGATCCAAGTGCGGAGCTCGCCCGCCACCTGTTTGGCACTTTTGGCGACAGCGGCGATATCGCCTTGTTCCAGTTGCGGCATGCCGCAGCAACCGGGATAGACGACCTCGGTCTCGACGCCGTTGCGCGCCAAAACGCCTTGTGCGGCAATGCCGATCTCGGGGCTGTTGTAATTGGCGAAACACGTCGCATAAATCACCGCCTTGCGATCAGATGCTGGAGCGTCAGTGTTGCGTGTCGGAGGTGCGGATTTCGCGCGCGCCTCGAAGCTCGTAGCGTGGTATTTCGGCAATTCGGCGTTGCGGTCGATACCCGCTACGGATTCCATCAACGGGCGGGTAAAACTGTTTTCCGTATCCGACGCCCAATTGGCGACAGCGGACATTCTACCGGCGACACGGCCGTTTCTATCGGTCTTGGTTAGCTCGCGGTCGATGGTGCCGATCATGCCTTTGCGCTGTTCGACGGCGCGGTAGCGCAGCATCAGATGCGGAAAGTCGAGATTGAACTCATGTGGTGGCACATAGGGACATTTCGTCATGTAGCACATGTCGC
>JABJCS010000622.1 GCA_018665505.1 Alphaproteobacteria bacterium | reverse complement strand
GGGCGGGTGATTTGATCTCGACCATGGTCGAGTCTTCCAGTGCTTCGACCGTATGCGGAACCCCCACCGGATGAAGGCATGCATCGCCTGGCTCCAGGATGAAGTCCTCGTCGCCGATAGTCGTCTTGATCTTGCCGCGCACCACATAGACGAGGGATTCGTGAGCATGGGTGTGCAGCGGCGCGCCCACTCCTTTGGTGTACTGTATATCCAAGAACGTCATATGCTCGCCCATGATCAGCGGCTTCGCCCGCAATTCGCCGCCATAGGTCGCCTTCCCCTCGATCGATTTGACGCTGATGGTCCGGGCCTCCGAACCGCGTGAGACGTATTGGTCGGGTTTTTCGGTCATGGGGTGTTCCTCGAAATTTCCGGACTGCTTGCGGTCCATCTTCTCTCAACCCGCCCGAACACTCAATTTTGCTCTTCACGATGTAGGGTTTCGTTCGAGTGCGCTTTTCCTTTCGGTTTTTATCTCCCGAATCTTTTCTCCCAACCTTGATTCCATCTTGGAAATGGGCGTCATTGGGCGATGGATTTTGAATGGATCGCCATCGCCTTGGGCGACGTTGTTTGGATCGCCGTGGCGTTTGTCATGGGGGTGCTCTGCCGCGCGGTCGGACTGCCGCCGCTGGTCGGGTTCCTCGCGGCCGGATTCTTGCTGAATACGCAGGGCATTGCGGGCGGCGAGACACTTGAGAAATTATCGGATCTCGGCATTACGCTGTTGCTGTTCATCGTCGGGCTGAAGCTGAACCTGGCGACGCTCGGTCGACCGCAGGTCTGGGCGGTTGCAGGCATTCACATGTGTGCCGTCGTCGCACTCTTCGGTTTCGCGATATATGGATTGGCGCTGTTAGGCGCATCCTTTGTCGACGGACTGGACTTCGGGCAGTCCATGCTAATCGCCTTCGCCCTTAGTTTCTCGAGCACGGTCTTCGCGGTCAAAACCTTGGAGGAACGAGGCGAGATGGCCTCCCTGCATGGCCGGATCGCCATCGGCATCCTGATCATGCAGGATCTGGCAGCGGTCGTCTTTTTGGCGATCTCGGTCGGGAAAGTCCCGTCGATCTGGGCGCTCTCCATTATCCTGCTCCTGCCGTTGCGTCCCGTGTTGCATATGATCCTGCAGCGGGTCGGGCATGGCGAGCTATTGGTGCTCTACGGATTTCTGCTGGCGCTCGGCGGGGCTGAGGCCTTCGAACTCGTGGGTATGAAGGGGGACCTCGGCGCGCTGGTCGTGGGCGTCATGATGGCCAGTCACGTCAAGGCGGACGAGATGTCGAAAAACATGCTCGGATTTAAGGACCTGTGCCTATTAGGGTTCTTTCTGTCGATTGGCCTCTCCGGTCCGCCGAGTGTCGGGACGCTCCTGGTCGCAGCGCTGATCACGCCGCTGATCCTACTCAAATCGGCGCTCTTCTTCGGCTTGCTGGCAGTGTTCAAGTTACGGGCCCGCACGACGTTCTATGCGTCGCTAAATCTGACGAATTATAGCGAATTCGGGCTCATCGTCGCGGCGATCGGCGTGGCGAACGGATGGCTCGGAACCGAGTGGCTGATCGTTCTCGCGGTCGCGATGTCGCTTTCCTTCGCGGTGGCAGCGTGTCTGAACGCGTTAACCCCGGTGATCTATTCTGCACGAAGAGCGTTCTGGACGCGCCTGCAACGGGCGGAACGATTGCCGGACGACCAACCCTTCAACATCCAAGGGGCGAAGGTCGCGATCATCGGCATGGGCGGGATCGGCACCGGAACCTACGACCGGATGCGGGAAGTGTATGGCGAGACCGTCGTTGGCGTGGATATCGACCCCCGGACCGTGCGCAATCAACGTGATACGGGCCGCAATGTGCTTGTCGGCGATCCGGGCGATGCCGACTTCTGGGACCGAATGCAGGCGACCCATACGATTGAACTCGTCATGCTTGCCCTACCGAACCTGAACACCGACCTCGCGGTCTTGGCACAGCTCAAGAGGGCAGACTTTACCGGCAAGGTCGCGGCAACGGCGAAGTTCCAAGACGAAGCGGATGCGTTGACCCAAGCCGGCGCGACCACCGTGTTCAACATCTACACTGAGGCGGGAGCCGGGTTTGCCGCCCATGTCCTGGATGACTGACGCTGTTTGCGGTTGATTGTTGAGACCTGTCCCGAATCTCTAATCCAATTGACAGGGTATAGGGATTATAAGCCCTGACTAAAGCTTCTAGACGACGGTCGAATTCGTTCTTCAACGAAGCGGAATATCCGCCAAATCCATCCATAACCAAGGGAGTGTATATTTATTTGTAATGATAATTAAATAAGAACCCGCTATAATGTCTAGCTACGAGTGGGACGAAAACAAGCGCCGCACCAACGTGTCGAAGCACGGCGTGGATTTCGCCGAGATTGAGGCTTTCGATTGGGACACGGCGGTGATATCGGCAACGCCGCGTGGCGGTGAGATGCGGTGGAGTGCGCTTGGATATATCGGTGGTCGATTGCACGCGCTCGCCTTCACATATCGCGGGGCGCGGATTCGAATCATCAGCCTTCGCAAGGCGAACCCGAGAGAGGAACGGCAATATGCCGAAACTTAAAAAAACGCATATCCCACCGACGCCCGAGGACGTGGCGGAGATCGAAGCGGGAATTGCCGCCGACCCGGACTCCCGCATTACGGACGCGGAACTCGCGGCTATGCGCCCCGCCAGCGAGGTCCTACCCGATCTGGTCAAGCGAATGCGCGGTCAACGCGGCCCGCAAAAGGCGCCGACGAAGGAAGTGGTGACCTTACGGCTCGACCCCGACGTGGTCGCGCATTTCCGCGCGGGCGGCAAGGGCTGGCAGTCCCGGATTAATGCGGCGTTGCGCGGTGTTGTTGAAAACAGACGTGACGAGTGAAGTTGGGTAACGCGTGTGGAATCCGAGATGAATTCAGTATCCTGTCACCGAAATTTGTAATCTTCCGTTATACGCTCGAGGAGCCAGGCCATCCGCATTGTCAACGGTTCTATAAGCGTTGGGAACTTCGCCTCCGTAACGGATTGGGCATGCGGAAAGAATATAAAGGCAAATGCGTTGCCGCGCGACGGGTCGAAAACATATCGGCAAAGTATCAAATTGAGCGAACTTCGAGAACAATAAGCCTTGGCAGCGCATCGGCAGTGGAAACGCATTACGCTTATTCTGAAATTGAGAATGGTCGGCTTCTGGCCGAACATTTTAACTATAGGGTTTCGGAGCCGAGATTCACCGTTCGTGCCGACAATATCACGATCGGAAAAAATCGTCATGGCGGATTCTACTGTCCGGGTACGCGTTCCAAGAATCGATTTACTCCTAAACTGAATGAAATCTTTCAAGCAACAGCTTCAGATATGAAATGAGTGCGGCAATGACCGAACAGCTGAGCGAACGACTCGCAAAAGATAAGGCCCTTTGGGCGACCATATATTCAAAGTAACCTGGTGACAGGATATTGAACTAAGCAACCTGTCATGGATCGAAGGTGCACCTAAATCCCTCCCCAACACCGCCACACTACCCCGGAGTACCTCGGCATGGCCCGTCTCACGCTTAGTCTTTCCTGTGTTGATTACGACCGCACGCGGGCGATTTTCGAGGAGAAGGTTCGGGTCGCTGGGTGTGAGATCGTGCCGACGGCGATGTCGCCCGAAGAGGCGTTCCACAGGGCTTTTAAGTTCCAGGAGTTCGATATCACCGAACTTTCCATGTCGAGCTACATGAACCAGGTCTCCAAGGACGGCAGCCCCTATGTGGGGATACCCGCGTTTCTCTCGCGGATGTTCCGGCATTCCTCGGTCTATATTCGGACCGATAAGGGGATCGAGCGGCCGGAAGATTTGAAGGGCAAGGTCGTCGGCGTGCCGGAATATCAGATGACGGCGGCGCTTTGGGTGCGCGGTATGTTGGAGGACGAATACGGCGTCCTGCCGAGCGACATGAGCTGGCGGGATGGCGGGCTCGAGGAAGGCGGGAAAATTCCGAACCTTAATCTCACCCTGCCTGATGGGGTGCATCTGGAGACGATTCCCCCCGACCGAACGCTCTCGGAGATGTTGGATACGGGGGAGATCGACGCGATGATGAGTGCGCGCGCGCCCTCGTGCTTCGGGCGGAACGATAAGGTGGATCGCCTCTTCCCCGATTATCGCAGCGCGGAGGAGGCGTTCTATAAGAAATCCGGGCTGTTCCCGATCATGCATATCGTCGGCATCCGCCGCAGCCTCGTCGAGCAGCATCCGTGGTTGCCGGTCAACGTGCTGAACGCCTTCATTGAGGCGAAGCAGATTTGTTATCTGAATCTGGCGAAGGTCGGGCATTTGTTCACCACCTTGCCATGGCCGGTTGACGAGTATGAGGCGGCAAAGGCGCTGATGGGGGACGATTACTGGCCATATGGTGTGAAGGCGAATGCCGCCGAGATTGAAGCCATGTGCCGCTATTCGTTCGATCAGGGGCTGACGGCCAGGCTCCTCACAGCGGAAGATCTGTTCGCGCCCTCGACCTTCGAGCTCGCGAAGGTATAAGCGCTCTTGATGGTGAGGTCTTGGCGAGCGGGGCCGAATCGGCCTATAGGCTGAGGACGGATTAAGGACAGAACGAGAGGACCCGGCCATGGCGATGCGAGGCGCTTTTCCCGACGAACGGACGATGGCGGATGTGACCGCGAAAATGCTGGTCGAAGTGGGGGCGGTGAATTTTAACGCCGACAACCCGTTTACTCTCACCTCCGGCTGGGCGAGCCCGGTCTATCTTGATTGTCGCCGCCTGATCTCATTCCCCCGGGTGCGGGAAACCCTGATGGAGTTCGGCGTCTCGAAAATTCTAAAGAACGCCGGGTTTGAGCGGTTCGACGCGGTCGCCGGCGGCGAGACGGCGGGCATTCCTTTTGCCGCTTGGATCGCCGAGCGCATGATGCTGCCGATGCAATATGTCCGCAAACAGCCGAAAGGCTTCGGGCGTAACGCGCAGATCGAAGGGGTGGTCGAGGAAGGCCAGCGCATCCTGTTGGTCGAAGACATGACGACAGACGGTCGCAGCAAGGTGAATTTCTGTAATGCGCTGCGGGATGCGGGCGCCAGCGTCGACCATGTTTTCGTGATCTTCTACTACGATATTTTCCCGGATGGCCCGGAAATCCTGAAGGAGGCTGGAGTGACCATGCATCATCTCGCGACCTGGTGGGATGTGCTCCGCGT
This sequence comes from Alphaproteobacteria bacterium, assembly GCA_018665505.1. Next base: position 2,423 of record JABJCS010000622.1, on the reverse strand, counting down.
CGCCAAGGAAGAAAATCTTTTCGATACCGCAACGCTTGGCGAGGTAGAGAAATACTTCAACGATCCCAAAGCCTGGTCCGAAGCCCATGGCGGGGTCTCCGAAGGCACCGGATAGGCGCGTCGTTGTGATTCCATCAACTCCACCGTCATTCCCGCGAAGGCGGGAATCCAGACTATCGCGCGACCGGACTGGATTCCCGCCTTCGCGGGAATGACGGGTAGGGGTAGCGGATGGCCACTGTTAATTCCGTTTTTGCAACAAAACTGGACGGTTTCACAGGCAAACCCATCCGCCGGGTCGAAGATGCCCGCTTGCTGACGGGCCAAGGGCGATACATCGCCGATCTTACCTTCGACGGCATGGCTCATATGGCCGTCGTACGCTCGCTTTATCCCCATGCGCGTATTCTCGGAATTGAAACCTCTCCCGCCCTGGCGTTGCCGGGCGTGCTCGGTGTTTGGACCGGCGCGGATGCGGCGGCGGACGGGCTCGGTGGATTGCCGTGGGAGCGTCGGCCCCCCGGCGTTGCGACCGAACCACCGTCGGGCGATCCCTCGATCGGACAGCCGCAGCCGGTTTTGGCGCACGGAAGTGCGCTCTATCTCGGCCAAGCACTCGCCGTTGTCGTCGCGGAGACGGCCGCACAGGCCCTAGATGGGGCGGAGGCCGTGGCGGTCGATTACGAGCCTCTCGACCCTTTGATGGATGTTCGCGACGCAGTTGTTCCGAATTCGCAACAACTTTGGGCACAATCGCCCGGCAATAAGTGTTTTGGCTTTCGGGTTGGCGACGCGGACGCGACAGCACGGGCCATAGACGGCGCGGCGCATGTATTTCGACTTTCATCTGAAAATGGAAGATTGGTCCAGAACCCATTGGAAACACGAGGATATATCGGACTCTGGGATACAGTCGAGGCGCGGTATACCTTGCATGCGGCAGCAGGTAAGCCGCAAACCGTGGCGCGGGCGTTGGCGCGCGACATATTCCATCTGCCGGAGGACAGGGTACGGGCCGTTGTGAAGGATGTGGGCGGTGGTTTCGGCGCGAAGAACCCGCTCTATCCGGAACAAGCCTTGGTCCTGTGGGCCGCGAAAAAGCTGAACCGGCCCGTGCGCTGGTTGGCGAGCCGGAGTGAGGTGTTCTTGGCTGACTATCAAGGCCGGGGTCAATCGGCGGATGCGGAGATGGCGTTTGATGCGGAGGGTCGGATACAGGGGTACCGGGTACAGGCTTTGGCCGATCTCGGCGCCTATTTGGGGCCGCGTGGCTCCACAGCGCCGAATATGTGGCGCACCATGGGCACGAGCGTCTATCATTTCCCCGCTGTCGACTACGATATCCGGGCGATTCACACTCATAATATGCCTACATGCCCCTATCGGGGAGCGGGCGCGCCGGAAGTGACGTTTGTCCTGGAGCGGTTGCTCGATATAGCCGCCCAAGCGCTGAACATTACGCCCGCCGAGATCCGACGCCGAAATCTCGTGCCCGCTTCAGCGATGCCATACAAAACCGCTATCGGAACGACCCTCGACAGCGGCGATTTCGCCGAAATCATGGATACAGCGGAGAAGATGGCTGAAATCGGCGGGTTTGCCGCTCGAAAAGCCGAAAGCGAGGCCCGGGGACGGCTGCGGGGCCTTGGCTACGGCAATTTACTGGAAGCTTGCGGGGCCGGGATCGCGGACCGCGCGGTGGTGTCTTGCCTGCCGGATGGGCGCATCGTCATCCGCATCGGCACCATGTCGAACGGGCAATCCCATGAGACGGTTTATGCGCAGATGTTAGCGGACTGTCTCGATATTGATATGAATATTGTGGAGATCGTGCAAGGAGACAGTAACGAGACGCCCTGGGGCATGGGAACGGGGGCGTCGCGCTCGATGACGGTCTGCGGCAGCGCCTTGGTCCTAGCGGCCGGGGAGTTGATCGAAAAGGGGCGTGAAATCGCAGCAGAGATGCTGGAAGCTTCGGAAACCGACATTAATTACGAAAACGCAACCTATACCGTTACGGGTACCGACCGCGCTGTTGGGCTGTATGAGGTCGCCGCGCGGGCCGTTGAAAGTGGTGCACCCGCGGATCGGGGCCTGGAGGTGGAGAATATCTATGATCCGACCGCGCCGACATACCCGAACGGCTGCCATATCGTGGAAGTCGAGGTGGACCCTGAGACCGGTGCGGTCACCCTGCAGAGCTACGTGATGGCCCAGGACGTGGGTCGCGCCCTCAATCCGATGGTTGTGGAAGGGCAATTGGTCGGCGGCGTGGCGCAAGGTGTGGGACAGGCATTGTTGGAGTGGAGCGTGAAGGATCCAGAGTCGGGGCAATTGCTGACCGGCTCCTTCATGGATTGCGCGATGCCGCGCGCCGACGATCTGCCGTCGTTTTCGACGGAAATCCTGGAAATTCCTTGTTT
>JABJCS010000621.1 GCA_018665505.1 Alphaproteobacteria bacterium | reverse complement strand
ATCTCCAACAAAAGGCAGCATCAGGCGATCCTGATGCGCAGACCCGACTCGCCCTCTGCTACGAGATAGGTGAAGAGATTGCCCAAGATTTCGAGGAAGCCGCGCGGCTGTATCGACTAGCTGCCGACAATGGGTTTGCACCGGCGATGTCGAATTTAGGCTATTTGTTCGAGCATGCCTTGGGAATGGAAGCGGATATCGACGAGGCGCATAGCTGGTACCAAAAAGCCGCAAGTAAAAATTACGCGGGCGCGCAATGTAGCCTCGGGTTTCTTTATGAGAAAGGCTTGGGCGTGCAGGCAGATATCTTCAAAGCCGTCAAATTTTACTACGCGGCCGCACAACAGGATCATCCAGGTGCGCAGGTCGCCCCTGGCATCATGCATGCGACGGGCGAAGGGCTTCCCAGAGATCTCGGCAAAGCCGAAAAATGGTACCGAAAAGCGGCTGCCCATAATTACTCAAAAGCTGAGTACAATTTGGGACTAATGTATGCCACTGGCGCAGGTATGCAGAAAAACCCCATTGAGGCCGCAAAATGGTTTGGCCGTGCCGCCGAGAAAGGTGTCGCGCTGGCACAATTCCAACTCGGCAATCTATATGTCGTTGGAACAGGCGTCCCCCAAGATTATGTCACAGCGCATATGTTGTTTAATTTGGCCGGCAGCCGGGGACTCTCCGAAGGTATAAAAAACCGGGAATCAGTGGCGAAACTGATGAACGATGCGCAAATAGCCGAAGCGCAAGGCCTGGCGCGAAATTGGCGGGCGAAATCAAAACGAGGTCGTAATTCCTCCAATACGAACGTAAGGGTTGCCTAGGCAATCTCCACGAGCTGGGTATCTCCAACATGCAGCTCTCTTAAACTCATCACCCCATATAGTTCGTAAGCTAACATCCTGAGTGTCCCTGACCTGCTTGTTCCAGAATGATATTCTTGAATTCAAGAGGTGTATAATTTTGACAAATACACCTTAAAATGAAAATAATTTTTAATTATTAAAATAAAAGTAATTCAAAATAGGACCTTTCTTGATCTGGCATCACCCCATTCAGGAGATGGAAATTGGAATTTATCGTCGAACCAGGGCCGAACAAAATTGAAATTAAGTTACGTGGCCAGTTAACGCTGGATGATATGAGGGAATTTCGGACGATGATCGATGACCTTAAATTCGCCAAAATCAGACCCAGATATTTAACTTGGAAAATCTCGAACATATCGATTCTTCCGGCATGGGGTTATTAATACAAGCCAACAAGCGCTCGCAAGCTCAGGGCCGCCGCACAGAATTGCGTCTCCCCCCGGATAGTCCCGTATACCGAATACTATCCTTGGTACAATTCGAGCAATTCATCCCATACGCCGATCAAACCTAATCAGATAATCTGGTACTCTTCGCACAAGCGGTTACCGGTCCATTACAAACTTACTGTCCGTTATCGAATATCTTAGGTTGACCGACTCCCCTCTTTCATCAGACATTCTGAAGAATATCGCAGGAGTTATTTAAGCCATGGGCGAAAACGATCCGACTGACGAAGAACGCCGCGAAGGTAGGGAGCGGCGTAGCGACGCCGATGACGCAAAATGGGCGGAACGACGTACGGGCCAAGATCGCCGAGACGATGAAGACCGACGCGGTATCTATTATTCGGTTCGATATACGAACCCGGAAGCGGTCGAAAAATTACGCGAATGGCTCCAGGAACATTGTGCAAGTGCGTTCGAAATAAATCTCCCCGACGATCCCGCCGAATTGCGCAAATGGGGCAAATTTCGGGTCCGCTTCGACACCAGGGAAGATCGCATGAGACTGGCGCGGTTGTTGGGCGTCCATTGGCCGAAATGGATGGGTTGAGAGAATTCGCTCATCAATCCGGAGCGACCCATTCTGTTTCCATATCCAATGGATAAATTGGCCGTTTAAAACCTTGCCAATCGAAATTCGCGAGATTGGGGGACGTCAGCCCCGGCGCATCGCACTCGATCACCTGATCCGACCTGAAATAGACAGAGAACCCAGCGCGAAAATGTCCGCGTGATTTAACAATTGTTGTTCGCGCACCTTCGACATCGATCCCGAAAGCTTCGAAATAACCGGGATCGATACATTGCTGGCGGATCGAGATCACAACGACCGTCACAGTACCGATACGTAGGACCGCCGTCGGCCCGAGGTCGACGGCCATGCCGGCACGAGACCCGGGATCGCGACCGATAATTTGACCGTCTGAGACATGAAGAACTTCCGCCTCCGCTTCAAAACTTTCGGAATATTGATCGGTCTCCGCTCGATTAAATCGTGCCCTAAACGTCGCTCCGACGCCCTTCTCATGTGCCTCTGCGGCCAACGGCACGTCGAAGAAAACGCCCAGGATCGCGCCTTTTGCACCGGCTTCATACAAGCCTTTCAGCAGCCATGCCGTATTGCCGCGCCCGCCGCCGCCAGGATTGTCCGCGACATCTGCAATGATGACGCGTTCCCGGGACGGATCTTCCCCTTGGGCCACAGCCAGGGCGATGCAATCCTCCAACGGCGTCAACTCCGGCAATAGTCGCTCGCGCTCCCGCCATACCTGTTCTGCCAGCGCGCGGCACAGCGATTGCGCCCGCGCTTCGTCGCCGCGCGTGGTCACCAAAAAACTCATGCCGTTAAAGGGCGTGTCGCCATACGTAAATCCCCCCAGGATAGAGACATTCATGACTGTGTCGTCGATCTGCGTCTGACCGTACTTAATGACTTCGGCATAGAGCCCGTCCGCCGTAAGTTGCTTTACTTGCGGTGCCACGATGGGCAGGCGGATAAACGCGACTGCGGGTTTCACGCCGTCCAATAATTCACGCAGAACATGGGCACATTCCGCTCCGCGCTCCATCTGATCGACATGCGGATTGGTGCGGTATGAGATCATCACGTCGGTCATCTCGACCATCTTCTCCGAGACGATCGCGTGCAAATCGAGGGCCGAGACGATCGGCACATCGGGCCCAACAATCTCGCGCGCCATCTCATACAACTCGCCGTCTGGGTCCGGATGTCCCGTGGACACGGCCGCTCCGTGTTCGGGGAAATAGACACCATCGACCGGCATCGCCGCCAGCAACCGGCTTCGCATCTCTTCTTTAAGTTCCAGAAAAAATTCGTGCTCGATAGGGCCGGCCGCACCGACATCCGCATAGACGAGAGGAGCAGGTGTCCAATCGCCGATCTTGTCCATCTCCCGCACAAACCCGCTGAGCGTTCCGCAAGCACGCGGATGAGGCCCCCGCGAATCCGTCAATAAGTCCTCCCCGTACACCAAGCATTTCTCCTCAAAATCCGGGCGACACACTGACGGTGCAAACCGATTGCTCTCCAAATGAATACCAAGAATGGCGATTTTCGGTCCGTTCAACATGTGGCTCCCCTCTCAAATTACCGGGTAAATTACTGGCGTGGCTCTTGCGTCGCGTTAACCTTGAATAGGAAGATAGTGCATGTCCACGGGACCAAAACAATTCGGATGGTGGCGCCGACGCGAGCGGGAAGCCATTAATCGCCATGGAAAGTCACGCATTCTTCCGCGCGACCGCATTCGTGCCCTGATGTCCGCCGTCGCGTTAGGCGGCATTGCGTGGACCGGGTTTTATTGGACTTACGGCAACCACCAGATCACGTCTCTAGACGAGTTTTCCAGTTATCTGAAGGGTGAAGACCTCTATCGCAAATACGACATCTCCAATCTAACTTGGGATTGCGAGGCGCTGCGTGTTCAATTTGATGCCCGCTACCTGTCGGAGACGAATGATCGTATGGGGCGCGAAGATAAGACGTTGATATTTTCGAAAAAGGGCCTCGACGAAACCGGTCTAGAGAAGTGGAGTGCCGTCGCTGTGAAACGCCTCGCTCTCGGACAAGCGCGAACGGTGGAAAATGATGCCATGTTGGTCACCGCCATGATGGTCCGTCTGTTCCCCTCGTTTCGCTTTCAAAGCGGTGCATTCGTACGTGATGTGAAGAACAAGTTTGGTTCGAAATGCGGGAAGTAATCAGATGAATGGTGCGCGCAACAGATATCATATCTTATCTTTGTTCATCTGTTTCACCCTGGTCGCCGCACATTGGGCTCCCGCTCAAGCCGAGATGGTGGAAATAGTATCGCGCGGCAATGTCGCGATTGCGCCTGGTACCACGATTGAACTGCGATCGCTGGAAGACCGGCCAGAGTATCAGGATATCGCGCCGGCGCTTGAACGATTTTTAGCCGACAAGGCCTTAAAGGCTGCCCCGCGAGGAGAATTAATTCTGCGATACGGTTTTCAAGTCACTGGTGTGATCTCGTCTCTCAAGGATCCGAATTTTTCAATCGCGGGCCGAACGGGGACCAGCGGTTCATCCAATTTGCAAATGACAATGCGCTTCCGCCGCGAGTCTTCCAGCAGATCGAAAAACAAACTAATCATGACTTTTGAACTCTATCGTCCGGGTGAACCGCCGCTTTGGAGCGCCCGGGTCCTGGGTGCGAACCGCAGAAGTAATCGATCCCATATACTATCCGAAATGAGCAGATTGGCAGTAAATCATATTGGAAATACAATATCGGATAGTGTTAATATTGATTATTAATATAATTATTTAAGAAATAGCCGATTTTAACTCTTCTACTGACTCCGGATTTACTAAAGAAGATAGATCACCCGCAGGCTCGCCCGTCACCACAGAACGGACGACGCGTCGCATGATTTTCATATTTCTGGTCTTCGGTAAATCCGAGACAAACAGGATATCGCGCGGCCGATAGGACCGCCCGAGCGCATCCGTTACCGCTGCCGACAGTTTACCCCGCAGCGCTTCGTCGTCATTGATGCCCGGCATCGGGACGCAGACGCAACACAGGGCCGTGCCTTTGATTTCGTCCGGCACGCCGATCACGGCCGCCTCAGAAATACTGCCCGTCGACATGAGGGCTCCTTCAATTTCCGCCGGTCCCGTTCGTTTGCCGGAAATATTGAGTGTGTCGTCGGAACGACCGAGGACGTACCAGAACCCCTCCTCGTCATACATCGCCCAATCGCCTTGGCGCCATTTGTCCCCGAACATCGACCAATAACTTTCCATATAACGGTCGTCGTCGCGCCAAAGGCTACGGGTATTGCCGATGGACGGTTGCGTCATCACCAACTCGCCGAGTTCGCCTGGCTTCGTGGGCTCTCCGGCCTCGGTCAAGATCGCGGCCCCTGTCCCCGGCATTGGTCCATTGAACGAGCCGGGCGTGATCGTCTCCAATAGATTGCTCCCGGCGATACCGCCGAAGCATTCCGTGCCCCCGGTATAGTTCATGATCGGCACTCGCGTGCCTCCGACGCGCTCGTATAGCCAAAGCCAAGCGGCATCAGTCCATGGCTCGCCGGTCGATGCGATCATCCGCAACTTCGAGAAATCAAAAGCGTCGACTTCGTCGCCATAGCGCATCATGCCGCGCACGGTGGTTGGCGCGATCCCTAAGAAGGTGACTTCGTTTTCTTGTAGTAACCGCCAATGGCGCGTGGTGTCAGGGTAATCCGGCGTCCCTTCAACAAGCAAAAGGCTGCCGCCGAAGAAACTGGTAGAGACCGCAGTCAACGCGCCGACGACCCAACCCATGTCGCTGATCCAGACCATCCGGTCCTTCTCACCGAAATCAAAACTCACGCCGATATCGAGCGCGATCTTTGTCACCGCACCCACATGGCTCATCAAAACGCCCTTGGGCTTTCCCGTGGTGCCGGAGGTATAGACCAGGAACCCGATCTCCTCGGCATCGGTCCGCTCGGTCTCAAGCTCGCGTGGTTGATCCGCAACCGCTTCGTGCCACCAATGATCCCGTCCCGGGGTCATCGGGCATTCCACCGCACCGCCAAGCCGTTGCACGACAAAAACGTGCTCGACACTCGGACAATCGGCTAGCGCTTCGTCCAGAATACTCTTCATTGGCGACGGTACACTGCGACGCGGCCCACCATCCGCCGTCACGACGGCACGCGCTTCGCCATCTCCAAGGCGAACACGCAACGGCTCCGGCCCGAAGCCGGAGAAGAGCGGTAACACGATGGCCCCAATTTTCAGTATTGCGAAAAGAGAGATCATCGCTTCCGGCAGCATCGGAATATATGTCGCGACGACATCGCCCCGACCGATCCCTTGTGCACGCAATGCACCCGCAAAACGGCAAACCTCCGCATCGAATTCCGCATACGTAAATTCGCGTTTCTCGCCGTCCTCACCTTCCCAAATCAGATAAGTTTTATCCCAAACCGGCGTGCCGCGATGCTTATCGAGACAGTTGAGCACTAAATTCGTCTTGGCGTTCAGGCACCATTTCGGATGCTGAATACCGCCCGACATATCCAGTACTTGGGTATAGGGCTCATAAAACTGCACATCGAGGAACCGTATCGCCGCGTCCCAAAACCATGCCGGGTCCGCCGCTGTTTTCGCGTGCAAGGCAGGCATATCGGCGACCTCGCAGAATGCGAGAAATCGCCCAAGCGCACAGTCCGCGTAAGCTTCACCGGGCTGCCACCTGATGTTCGAAATTTCGGTCATCGCCTGCACTCCTTCACAACTGTCTTTCAGGTTGAGATATAGCGCGCCGACCGGTCAGCAACGCAGGCTTATTCGATCTTTCCGATCAGTACCGTATCCGCGCCCGCCACAAATAATTCAGCCCGTAATTGCCGAGTGGACCACTTCGCGGCCAGCCACTGGAATGTCGCCTCGGAAAAATAGCTAACATGGGTCGGGTCGGTGATGTAGTGCCACGTCCGGAATGCCTGCGGATCGCGGACCCGCTTGGTCATAATTCCGAGCCAACCGCCCGGCGAGAGACAATTCCAAAGACGATCCAGTTCCATTCCGGGAGCGGCCAGATGTTCCACAACTTCGCTCATGGTAATGAAATCAAATTGCGTCGAAAGCACAGATATTTCCGGCGCGTAATAAGGATCGTAGAGAGCCACCTCGTGCCCGGCTTCCGCAAACATCCGGGACAAGGTTGGCCCCGGACCGCTGCCAAAATCAAGCCCGCGCGCGTTTGGTGGCAACCGCGCACTCAATGGATCGAACAGGCGGCTTAGAAACTTGCGGTAACCCGGATCGTCCGGCCGGTT